>DASZQE010000123.1:0-2145 GCA_035550175.1 Phycisphaerales bacterium
CATCCACCAGCGTCGCCACGAACGGCGCAGAACACGTCGCCGGGTCCAGCCGCACCGCCCGCATCACAAACGGCAGCAAACTTCCCGCCAGCGTGCCGAAGCACACCACGCCCACCAGACTCGCCCACACGGTCCCCGCCACCAGCAGATAGTGCTCCCCGTAATCCACCCACCCAACTCTCTGCCACACAAACACCCGCAAGAATCCCAGCAGCCCCAGCCACGAGCCCAGCAGCAATCCCGAGGCCAACTCCCGCCGCGCCACTTTCCACCAATCTCGCAGCTTCAACTCCGAAAGCGCAAGCGCGCGAATGATCAGCGTCGTCGCCTGTGATCCAGAATTTCCTCCGCTGGAAATGATGAGTGGCACGAACAACGCCAACACCACCGCCCGTGCCAATTCATCCTGGTAATGTCCCATCGCCGTCGCCGTCAGCATCTCCCCCAGAAACAATGCCGAAAGCCATCCGCCGCGCTTCTTCACCAGCGTCAGAAAACTCGTCTGCGTGTAAGGCGTGTCGATCGCCTCCAACCCGCCCAGCTTCTGCATGTCTTCCGTCGCTTCTTTCCGCGCCGCTTCCAACACGTCATCCACCGTGATGATCCCCAGCATCTTCCCTTCGTCATCCAGCACCGGCAGCGTCACCCGGTCAAATCGGTCAAATGCGTTGATCACTTCCTCCACGCTCGCCTTCGCCGACAATCGCATCGGCGGAAAATCCTTCAGCGTCCCCACAACCGCGCTCGGCTCCGCGCGGACCAGTGCCGCAAGTCTCAAGTCGTGCAGCAGCGTCCCCATCTCATCCACCACGTACACCACGTTCAGCGTTTCCGTCGTCCTCGGCGAATGCCGGATGTGCTCCATCGCCTGTTGCACTGTCATCTCCGGCCGCAACGCCACATAGTTCGGCGTCATCAGGTGACCCGCCGTCTCTGCCGGATAATTCAACAGCGCCCGCGTCGCAGCCAGTTCCTGCGCCGGCAAGGCCTCCAGCAGCCTCCTCGTCACTTCCGCCGGCAGTTCATCCAGCAGCCGCACCCGGTCATCAGGCGTCATCGCCGCAAAAATGTCCCGCGTCTGCTCCCGCGTCAGCGATTGAATCAACTCCTCCTGCTGCTCGATCGGCAGATATGAAAACACCGGCGCCGCGCGATCCTTCGGCAGCAGACGGAATATCACCCCCTCATCTTCCGTCGGCAGCTCGATCATCAGCTCAGCGACATCCTGGTCCGTCAGTCCCGTGATCGCGTCCCGCAGCGCATCCCAGTCCTTCTGCTCAATCAACTCCTCAAGGTCCGGCTGCAACAATTGCCCAAGCATGCTTCATCTCCACGCACAAGTCTCCCTCTTCGCGCTGGAGTTTATCTTCCCCCTCTGCCCTCGGAGGAATCTGCGCCGTTCGGTGCCTCGCTGATGGCTGATGGGGTGAGGACGCTCAATGCTTTTCGCGGGCGGTTGAGTGCCGCTCCTGGCTCTATTTCAATCGAAGCCCAGCCATTGCAATGGCTGGGTTCTTTCTCCTTGTCTTGCATTTTCTTCGTCATTCCCGCGGGCGAGCCGGGCCATCCCCTGCGCCGTCTCTCGATCTCGCGCCCATCTTCTATTTCTTCTGCTGATAAATCTCTTTTTCTCTGTGCCCTTTGTGTCTCTGTGGTTTTCTTACTTTGGAAACATCGCAGATTTCGCCAGCCCCATCTTGCACAGCCGGTACATCACGCCAGTCCACACGCACCCGAATCCATACTTGCATGATCGCTTGAAGTTGATTGATGATGCTTCATCGAAATACTTCGTCGGGCACGAAACCTCCGCAATGATGCAGCCCGTCCACAGAATCTGTGCCAACATCTGATTGTCGAACACGAAATCATCCGAGTCCGGCTCAAGGTTCAGCTTCTTCAACAGCTCTCCCGAAAACGCGCGATAGCCCGTGTGATACTCCGACAACTTCGCGCCCATGAACAGGTTCGACCACGCAGTCAGAAATCGGTTCGCAACGTACTTCCACATCGGCATGCCGCCCTTCAGTGCATGCCCGCCCAGAATCCGCGAACCCAGCACGCAGTGATACAGGCCCGATGCGATCATCGACGCCATCGATTGCAGGAGCAGTGGTGTGTACTGATAGTCCGGGTGGATCATCA
>DASZQE010000124.1:0-3634 GCA_035550175.1 Phycisphaerales bacterium
TGAAGGAAGACAATCCACTGAGCCGCGTGTCAGAGCTGGCGATCAATCGTGCGAATTCCGACGGGGTCACCTTCGCTTTGTCCGCGAGAAGCTCCGCCAGCAGCAGAAACCTTGCGTGATCATCAAGCGATTCCAGTTTCAGGCAATTCCGAATCGTCGATTCAGGAATCAGCTTGAGATCAGCCGCATTCGCCACCACGGTTTCCTGGGCATCCTTGGCAATCGATCCGAGCATGTCCGGATCAAGCGTGTGATCAGGGCTCAATTCCGCCAGCGCAAGAGTCGCATGAATCTGCGCCTGAGAATCAGGCTCGATTCGAACTCGTTCAAAGATCTGTCGCAGGTCCGGATCGTGCAATTGCCGAAGCGCAAAAAGCAGCGGCAGGTGACCATTGCTGGCCTGCGGAATCACGGCCCTGTTCAGCAGCCGCAACGAACTCTCCAATGCTTCACGGTCGTCGGAAAATCCGCAGCAGATGGCGACGAAGCAAACGGCGAGCGACAGGTACATCGCCGCGGACACGCAAAGTCTGGACATCATCGCACGTGCGCCGAATCTCATGTCCAAAGTGTACCCGATCCGTATCCGAAATCGCGGATGTCAGGATTTGCGGATTTCCGAGAGAGAACGCAGCACCTCGTGTCGAAGCTGGTCCACAACATCCTGAAGCCGAACGCGCGTCTGCGAGCCCGGCAATTCCACACATACATCCTGCTTCAGCATGTCCCGCAGTGTCGAATCCGCATTGTGAATTGACGAGTGACTCGTCACGCCCAGCGCCCGCGCAATTTCCGGAAAGCTTCGCGTGGTCAGTGTTCGGCAAAGGTATGCATTCAACCGCCGTGCCAGAACAATCCGAGGATGTCGCGCCGAACTGGAAAGCTCATCCGCCTGCACGCAGAGCTTGGCGCACACGTGTCGCACGATGGATTCGATCGGCACCGGACGGCCCGGCGTCAGCGATTCATCACCGAAGAGTCTCCCTGCAGTCACGCAGCCGATTTCGTCCTGCTTTGCGGAAGTCGAGCCCGGCAACGCGCCTGCTGAGCCGCCGGTCGCCATCTGAATGGCGGACAGCTTGGTGAGGGCGCCCTGAATTTCGCGGATCGATGATATGCATTGATCCGCCACCGCCTCCACGACGGCATCGTTGATCGAAAGTCCGCGCTCGTTCGCAAGGTGGCGAATGATCTGAACACGCAATGCACGTTCAGGTCGGTCGATTCGCACCACCATGCCCGCCACGAATCTGCTGACCAGCGCCTGATTCAATCGTTGAATCTGGCGCGGATGCTCGTCCGAAGCCAGCACGACCCGCGCGCCGGTCAGGTCGATCGCGTCCAGCGTGTGCAGAAATTCGCTTTGTGTCTTGGATTTGCTTGCAAGAAAGTGAACGTCATCGATGGCCAGAAGCTCCACGCGCCGCATGCGGTGTCGGAATGAGTCCAGCGAGTTGTTTCGGATTGCCGTGACGAAATCGTTGGTGAACTGTTCCGCGGTGAGATAGCGGACGGCGCCGGGTCGCTGTGTCCGCTCGACATATCGCCGGCACAACCCCTGCAGCAGGTGCGTCTTTCCAAGGCCGCATTCACTGTGAATGAACAGCGGCGAAATGGAGCTCTTCGGCTCATCAACCAGTTGCAGCGCGGAGAGATACGCCACCTTGTTGCTGTCGCCGACGACAAATCGATCCAGCGAATACTGCTCCGCCTGACGTTGTGCGGACCGATTGGACCCGTGAAGACGGATCGGCGGCCTGAGGTCCGAAGCCTTTGCCGAGTGTTGCTCCTTCGCACGAGATTTTCCAGCGGAGTCACGATCATCAACCTGCGTGTGAATCACCACGCAGCAGCCCGGCCCCATGATGTCATCGGCAACGCATCGAAGGTCGTTTTCAAATCGCTCGGTCACCCAGGAGGCCGCAAATCGATTGCGGAGAACGACGGACAACCGTTCCTGATTGATGTCGAACTCGGCGGTTTCGAACCATTTGTGAAAACGACGGCCCAGTCTCCGCTGCAGGTGTTCAGCGATTTCCTGGCTCGAAATCTGCCGCGTTTCAACTCGGGTCTGTGCATCCTGTGCAACAGTGTGGTTCCTGAGTGCGCTCATGACACTTCTCCAGTGGCCTGACGATCCGTGACTACGGCCGGACGTATGGCGCCCTGTTCCCGCGCATCGCGGCGCAATCAACCGGTTCGCCATTCGGAATGTGTTTTTCGCAGAATCCGTTCTCACGCCGCGGGGCCTCATGCGCCCGTTGGTGAACTCTTCCCCTCATGGTGCGGAAGCCGCACAGACCCACAAGCACCGGCGCAACGATCGCGCAGCCCCTCGTCCGCTACTCAATCCAACTCAGTGAATTGAGCCAATGCTCGGCGGGATTGTGCGGCGTCCGGTGCCACAAGAAGCAATCGAATCATCCTGATCGATGAGCCGAAGATTAAGACATGATGAGCAAGACGCAAGTGCCTTCTTGAGACACGTTGCCAACTTCTGCAAAAACTCCTGCGAACACCGAGGAACTCTCGCAAAGATTTTTTTTACCGACGTCTCTGACGTCGTGTCGATGCGCGGTGGACAAAAGTGTAGACGATCATATCGTCGAGACCATGTGCATTGTTCCTGCGCACTCATGCACGGAGAGACCGAATCATCGCCACTCGGCGCAACACTCTGCGAAAACCGAACTTGCCGTACAACTTCGCTGCAGGTTGATTCCCGTCGTCCATCGCCAACGTCATGACGCGCTCCGTGCGATGCGCTGTCAAGTGCAATCCATGTTCAAGAAGCAGATGTCCGAATCCTCTTCCGCGCGCTGATGGCGCCAGACCGAGATACACAAGCTCAATCGAATCAAGCTGTGAAGATGGATTCAAAAGCAACGCGCCGACAGCCTTTCCTTGTTCACGCAGAATCGTCCACAATTCAGGCACAAAAGTGCCCGTGGCGCGATGTCCTTCGAGAATGTCCGCCGGATCTCGCATTCCCCGAAGTCCCGGGCAATCCAGCGTGCCTTCGTAGCTCGCTGCCAGAATGTCCTGCATCTCTTGCTTGCAAGATTCCCTGTAAGACTCGAGCGTGACGTCAGCGTGCTGCGAATCATGAACACGCCTCACGTGCGTTCGTGCCGGTCCGAGCGGGCGTTCCATGTACGAAAGCTGTGCAAGAAATGAAAAACCTCCGCATGAAAATGCGGATCGCAGCAGATCATCCTGATTCTCCAGAAGCGCCTGAGCCAGATGAACGCCTTGGTCTTTCAGGGAATCACCTGAATGTCGCACAACGTGCCCGACCAACTCGCAATCAGCCGTCGATTTCGGTCTGCTCGCGAAGAACATGGCGGTCCGTCCCGCATTGGGAACTGCAAGCACGCAAGCCACCGGCTTGCCGTTGGCATCCGTCATGGCATAGAAGTGGTCCAGCGAGATTCGATTTGTGATCGAGTAATCCAGGAATCGCTTTGCGGGTGAGGCATCCCATGACGAATCCGGCGAAAGCAGCCTTGAAATCGCTTGCAACCGCATGTCTTCCGACACTTTGACAATGCGAAACCCGCCCTCCGGGGCGGAATCATCGAACCGTTGGTTGATAACCTGCGAATCTGGCATTTGACCTTCGAAAAAACCTGTA
>DASZQE010000125.1:0-4381 GCA_035550175.1 Phycisphaerales bacterium
CCCGGCACGCAGCTCACGGCGGTCATCGCGATCGGCCAGAATCGCTGGATGTTTGCGACATCGAATCAGGAACTGGTGAACATGCCTGGTCCGGGCGGGCGCATGACGCAGGCGATGCGCATCTCGCTGCCGGAAACCGTGGAGCGTTGCCAGCGCCGGAACTTCTACCGTGTGCAGACAGCCTCGCTGCAACTTCCGCAACTGGAAATCTGGCCCTTGCTTGAACCACGATCGGTCGTGCTTGCTGAGCGGGCATCGGAACTACGCAGCATGGAATCCTCCAAGCAGAATGCGGAGGCATCCGCACCCCTGCCAAAGATCACGGACAGCGCGTTCGTCATGCCCGAAGTCGGTCCGAAGTTCACCGCGAGCATGCTGAACATCGGGGGCGGCGGCATTGGCATCCGTGTGCTGCACACTGACAGCCAGCATCTGGTTCGCCACAAGCTGTTCTGGCTGCGCATTCCGCTGGCCCCCGTGATGAATGAGCCGGTGTGCGCGACGGGGAAGCTTGTTCATACGCACATTGAATCCACACACGACATGTACGGCGGGCTGGCGTTTGATTTCACATTCAACCCCGCACATCAGCGATTTGTGGCCCAGCAGATCTGCCGGTACATCGCATTGCTGCAGCAAGGTCCGCAGGAAGTCGAGCAGACACCTTACAGCGGCCGACGATCAGCCTGACGATCTGAACCATTCCTTTGCGCAATGCACAGTGTTTTCTAACTCATTCTTTGCACGGGACTCGCTTCATCGTGGTGACAATCTCCAGCCCGGCACCGATACCCGGCGTCGGATCAACCCCTGGAGAAAGAGTCCATGTCCCCGAAAATTCAAGTCGCTGTCGTCGCAGGCATGTCCGCGACGTGCATCGGCCTGTTCGTGTCCGCATCCGGCGCAGCAGGTCTCATTCTGAACGAAGCCAATTGTGTCGGTCCGAAGAAATGGCTGAACAATCCCGACAGCCAAGCGTGCGAGTGTGCCGGCGGCGCCGCGTGCGCGACGAATGATGACGTGTATTTCGGGCGCGTCGTCGGCAACGGCGGCGACTGGATTGAACTGGTCGTCACTACGGATCATCTGAACATTCAAGGCTGGAAGCTTGAGTGGGCGGAGACCGATGTTGCAGGCGGAGCGAATCAGGCCAGCGGCACCAACATCTGGTACGGCAACGGCAACATCGAGCAGGGCCGCCTGACCTTTACAAACAACGCCTTGTGGGCGGACCTGCGGGCTGGAACGATCATCACCATCACGGAAGATTCCACTGCAAACGGCGGGCTGGATACCGATACGTCCTTTGATCCGTGCTCCGGCGACTTCTGGATCAATATCAATGCGTCGGATTCCGCGTACATCACGGCTGTGAACAACGTGAACGGAAATTCCGATGGTTGCGCAGGCACCGCAACGGTTCCTCCGGGCACGTTCAACGTCGGCAACGACAACTGGCAGCTTCGCATTGTCAACGCTGCGGGCACCGTGCAGCTCGGACCGATCGGCGAGGAATTCCAGGGCGGCGCAGGCTGGCTGAACGGCACCGGCATCAACAGTCGTGAAGTGGTCCGCCTGTCGGAAAATCCCAGCGCTTCGATCAACAACTTTTCCTATTACGAAGACGCGAACTCCAGCTCATTCGGCCACGCCAATCGCTGGTCGGAGACGATTTCTGTCAGCCAGAGCTGCTCGAGGTCGCAGGACTTCCGTGCGCTGCGGACATGGGCCGCGTGCTCGTGTGCGCGAATCGTGCTGAATGAATACAACGCAGTCAGCGAAACGTTCTACCTCAACGGCGGAACCGCGACGCTGGATCAGGACGGCCAGGCAGGCACCACGGACACGCACTTCGGTCGCGTTCTCGGAAACGGCGGAGACTGGTTTGAATTGCTCGTGACCGATGACCACGTTGACATGCGCGGTGCGAAATTGATGTGGGAGGAAGTCGCGGACAATGAACACGGAACAATCACGCTCAGCAACGCGCCCGTGCTGTCAAACCTGCGGGCGGGCACGATCGTGACGTTCATCCGCAACACCACCGCTCAGGGCGGACTGGACACCGATGTGTCGTACAACCCGGCGACGAATGATCGCTGGATCAACATCAACACGCATGATGTGGCGTATGTTGCGGCCACCACCAGCACTGTTTCCACGCACCACTTCGGCGATTTCCACACGAGCAACGATCAATGGCGGCTCACGATCCTGAACGCGGCGAATCAGCCGCTTTCGATCTCATCCGGCGAAGGCTCGGCAGGATATTGCGGGCGCGGCGTGGGCAATCTGGAAGTCTGCGATCTTGAGCAGGATCCTTCTTCCGCGACCAAGTCGTGGGATCTGTACAACGCGAGCATTCGCAGCACATTCGGCGCGCTGAACACATGGAAGTCGTGCCCGAGCACGACTGTTGTGACTCAGAGCAAGTCGCTGATCGTGCCCTCACTCTGCACGCGACGTGCGGATGTGAACGCGGACGGCGTGGTGAACATTGATGACCTGACGGCAGTGATCCTCGGCTGGGGCCGGGTCAACGGGCTTCCGGGCACCGGCGACGTCAACGATGACGGCGTCGTGAACATTGACGACTTGACCGCAGTCATTCTGGGATGGGGCTGATTGACACTCCTGCGGCAGGGCGCTGAATCAATCGTCTTGCCGCTTTTCACGTTTGTTCGATTTTCCCGCACTCACTGCAAGGAGCGCATTCATGAAATCTCGGCGCGCGTTCACGATCGTCGAAATCATGGTGGTCATCGGTATTATCGCGTTGCTGGTCAGCCTGCTGATGCCGGCGCTTTCTTCGGTCCGAAAGACCAGTCAGGCCACGAAGAGCATGTCGAACCTGCGTCAATGGGGAATCGGCACGATCAACTATTGTGCGATCAACAAGGATCTGCTGCCGTGGGAAGGGTTGAAGAACCCGGGCGACATGCCCGTGAATTTTGCGGATCGCAACTGGTGGGCCAACGCGATTCCTCCGCTGGTCGGCCAGCGTCCCTACAAGGAGATCAGCGAAGAAGCGACGTCCAAGGGCCTGGATGTTCCGCTGCCTCCCAATGACGACAGCATTTTCGTCGATCCTGCGGCAGTTCCGACCGAAGGCACCCCGTGGCACGCAGGAACTTCAACCAATCTGGTGCAGTTCTTCTTCTGCTATGTCCCGAATTCACAACTGAACAACACCTACGCGAATTCCGCCAACACGAGCAATCCTTACGCTCGAATGAAGCTCGGCCAGATTTCCAAGGGCGATGCCACGATTCTCATGCTCGAGATGCGGTCCAACAAGAACGAGCTCAGTCGCGATGATCCGTACTACAACGAGGCTCTCAATCGACACCGCAGCGACTGGAAACGCTTTGCTGCACGCCATTTCGACGGCGGACACATGCTGTTTGCGGATGGTCACGTCGATCGTGTGCTCAATGAAGTCGCCACGACAAACAACCACGGCGTGCGCGATCCTCATGACCCCAACGGCGACTGGAACCAGTCAAAACTGGTCTGGGATCCGATGGGTCCGGCACTCGATGACAACTAAGCTCTTCCACCCGGCCTTCAATCCAGCTTCACGCTGAACACCCATGCGATGTTCGGCACGTTCGGATTGAAGTCGTTGTCCACAGTTGCCACGAGCACGCGCCGGCCGTCCTGGAGCTTCGGCCCCAGCGCGAGGCCTTCGATTTTTTCCGGCATCGCAGGACCGCGCAAGCCGTACGCATCATCCATGAAGTCAAGAAACATCGTCTTGCGAACGGGCTTGATCGTTTCAGGAAGCGTAGTTGTCGGCAGAGTTGCAATGTCGCTGACGTCGGTAGCGCCGGCGATATCGACACGGTACACACGGCGGAACTGTGCTTTGTTGCCGTCCTTGCCATCTCGCTCAAGGACAAGGAATTCGTGATCTGAAACCGCTTCGATTTCATTCGCGCCGTTTGAGGCGTTTTCAAGCACATACACAAGCTCGCGCGTCGTGCGGGTTTCAAGATTCAGTTCCAGCATGCGGATATTGACGCCGATTCGCTTGCCCTTTTCGTTCAATGCGCCGTCCTGTATCAACGGGCTTTGAAGCATGGCGTAGACGTGCTTGTGATCTGGCGCAATCGCCAGGCCTTCCAGCCCGCGATTCGGCTGTCTGCCTGAGAGCGACACGGGGGGACTTTCCTGTGCTGCATCCGCCGATGGATGCGGCGTCCGGAATTTCTGCGGCGTGGCGAATCGTCTTTTCCGCACGCCGGCTGGCGAAAACTCGTCAATCCACGGACCATATTCATCCGAGATCACGAGCGAACCGTCAGCCAGAAGTCGCACGCCTTCCGGATCGAATCGCAGGAATTTCGTCTCGTCTTCACCTTGCATGGCGTTCGCTGCG
>DASZQE010000126.1:0-4243 GCA_035550175.1 Phycisphaerales bacterium
CAGCGTCAACAACACAAACCAAGTGGACATAGCGTCCTCCAAAGGTGGGGGGCGAAAAGGGCACACATTCTAGCCGATTTCACGGAGCCGCGACGACCGCCCCCACAATGGTCCCAAACTCGTCGGATTTCAGCGAAGCTCCGCCCACCAAGAACCCATCAACATCCGCCTGAGCGATCAATTCCGCGGCATTTGCGCCCTTCACGGACCCACCGTATTGAATTCGTGTCTCGCGCGCGATGGGGTCATCATACAACCTGGCCATTTCGCGCCTGAGCACCAAGTGCATGGCCTGGGCGTCGGCGGCGGTGGCGGTTTTTCCTGTGCCGATGGCCCACACGGGTTCGTAGGCGATCGTCACCTGCCGCATCTGCTCCATCGGCACGCCTTCAAGCCCCATCTTCAATTGGCGAACACTCACCTCTTCGGCTTTACCCTTCTCCCGCTCATCGAGTTTTTCGCCGACGCACAGAATCACCCACATCGCAGCATCGAGCGCCGCACGAACCTTCTGATTGATGAGTTCGTCCTGCTCGCCCAATACATGCCTACGCTCCGAGTGTCCGGCAATCACCACGCTCACACCCAGGTCCACGAGCATTTCCGCACTGACCTCGCCGGTGAACGCGCCGTTGCCTTCGTGATACACGTCTTGTGCGCCGAGCAGAATCCCGTGATTTCCGAGCGTCTTGCCGACCGCCTGCAGATAGGGGAACGGCGGGAAGACCGCGATGTCGCACTTCTCAACAAATCCCTTGCAGGACGAGACAACGTCATCCGCCAATTCAACGGCTGATGCAAGATCTGTGTTCATTTTCCAGTTGCCACCGACAAACGGCGTGCGGCGATGCGACACGGTTCAGCTCCTTCCCCCGCTTACTCGTGAGTTTTGCAGTGTACAAAATCGTCGGAAAATCAGTGCAAGTTGCCTGCCGCCCCCACTGCTGCCGCGTCCCATTCATATCCGGCACCACCCATCAATGTGCCGATCTCGCTCTCGAATAATTCCCGCAACTCATCATCGAAGACCCCGCGCCAATTGCCGGGCGTGACGCGGCGCTTGTGCTGATTCGCATTTTCTGTTTTCGGGGCGCTGACTTCCTGCGTAGCCAATCCCGTCATCACGCCTGAGATTCGTGCATCCCATCCGAGTTCATTGCCGACGAGCCTGATCCATTCCGCAGGCCTGGTCACGAGCAGTTCATACGGCGCATCGAGGGCGTGACTGAATTGCGCGAGCACATCGCTGATGGTCTTGAATTCTTCGATCGCCTGCTTTGCGGTGTGAAACTTCACCCCCTCACACACGCTCATCTCCTGCAATTGCTTGCGCAAGGGCAGGAACCAATGTTCCTGTCCGGGCGGCACAGGGTGACTGAAGGCCGTGGAGTAGTACATGGAAATGGCGACATCGCGCGGATCGCGTCGGACGACGATCAGTTTCTTATCTGCGAATCGTCCGGCGTCTGGAACTTCCCGCTCGATGATTTTGTCCACGTGATCCGGGTAGACGCGGGTCATCACCACACCTTTGGTTGGCAGCGCCATGGCTTCCGCAGGTGTTCCGCGAATCAATTTGTAACCGAAGGGCACGACTTCGAGACCCGGCACAAGCCTGGCGAGAACCACACCGAAGCTGCCCGCAAGAAAGCTGGAGGCAGCCTTGTGCATGGTCACGAAAATGGTGGTTGGATGGTTGCTGCCCGCGGTCATTGCTCCAATTCAATCGACCAATCACCGCCTTCCCCTCCCGCTTTCATCCAAATCGCCGCAACAACGCGGACAATTCAACCCGCTAAACTGTTGACCCCATGCGTCTTTCCGCTTCCCAGATTCGTTCGCAGTTCATCGACTTCTTCGTCAAGAAGTGCGGCCACACGTTCGTGCCGTCTTCACCCGTGGTTCCGCACGATGACCCGACGCTGCTGTTCACCAACGCGGGCATGAATCAGTTCAAGCCGGTATTTCTGAACCAGGTGCCGCCGGGCAGTCCGCTTGCAGGATTGAAGCGAGCGGTCAATTCACAGAAGTGCATTCGTGCAGGCGGGAAACACAACGATCTTGAAGACGTGGGGCGCGACACCTACCACCACACGTTCTTCGAGATGCTCGGCAACTGGTCGTTCGGCGATTACTTCAAGAAGGAAGCGATCGACTGGGCGTGGGAACTGGTGGTGAACACCTGGAAGATGGACCCGAAGCGCATCCACGCCACGTATTTCCAAGGCGACGCTGCTGAGAATCTTGAGCCTGACAACGAAGCGCGCGATCTCTGGCTGCGCTATCTGCCCGCAGATCACGTTCATCCGGGCAACAAGAAAGACAACTTCTGGGAAATGGGCGACACCGGGCCATGCGGACCGTGCTCTGAAATGCACTATGACGGCACGCCTGACGCCTCTGGCGGGAACTTGGTCAATGCGGGTGATCCGAATGTCATCGAGTTCTGGAACCTGGTGTTCATTCAGTTCAATCGCGGCGCGGATGGAAAGCTGACGCCGCTGCCCGCCAAGCATGTTGACACGGGAATGGGCTTCGAGCGCATCGTGCGGATTCTTCAACACTCCACGAGCAATTACGACACCGATGTGTGGTCGCCGATCTTCATGGCGATTGAGCAGCACACCGGCGCGCACACGTACACCGGCAAGCTCAGCGATTCGGTGGACATTGCGTACCGCGTGGTGGCGGATCACATTCGCTGCCTGACGGTGGCGATTACGGATGGCGCACGGCCATCAAATGAAGGGCGAGGGTATGTGCTGCGCAGGATTCTTCGCAGAGCGGTGCGCATGGCGCACCAGTATCTGGGCGCGAAAGGACCGTTTCTCTGTGAACTCGTGCCGGCGGTAGTCAATTCGCTTGGTGAAGCGTTTCCGGAGCTCAAGAAAGATCCGAAAAGAATTGCGGGAGTGATTCGGGAGGAAGAGGAAGCGTTTTTGAAGACGCTGGATAGAGGATTGGCCTTACAACACGAGATGGCGGAAGCAGCGGTTAGTGCCTTTCGTGAAATGGCAATGGTCGCTGCTCGTCGAAAGTACATCGAATCCGCCACAGAAGTTGACTCCGAAGTAGCAGATTTTGTTTACACCGATCTTGTACGACAAGGAAAGATAAAACCTGGTGAAGGGTTTCAGTCTTTTAACCCTAGTTTGGTGGACTGGTCTAAGTATTTAGGTTCGAAACGACCTACAATTTCCGCTGCTGACGCCTTCAAACTTCACGACACGTACGGCTTCCCGATCGACCTCACACGCGTGATGGCGGAAGAGCGCGGGCTGACTGTGGATGTCGCCGGGTTCGAAAAGCTGATGGACGAGGCGCGTGAGAAATCGCGATCCGCAAGCGCTGCGGATTCAGCGGACATCAACTTCACGCTGCCGCCGGACGCGTTTTCCAAGCTCGCGCATCTGGGCGTGAAGCCGACGGATGATTCACACAAGTTCGCGGCCAAGCCGGTGACTGCGGACGTGCTGGCGATCTGGAACGGAACGGATTTTGACGAGCACGCGCACATCGGGCGGCGCGTGGCGATCATTCTCAATCGCACGAATCATTACGCGGAGCAGGGCGGACAGGTCGGCGACAAGGGCGAGATTCGGCGCGGCTTCACGGACATGGGCACACTGCCTGTGCGCGGGATGAGCACGCGTGCGGGCCGGTCGGATTCGGTATTCCACGTGGAAGACACGCAGAGCTTCGGCGGATATGTGCTGCACATCGGACGGGTGAGTGAAAACCAGCTCAGCGTGAATGACCGCATCACCATCACGGTTGATCATCACGCGCGCGATCCGATTCAATCGAATCACACCACCACGCACCTGCTCAATCATGCGCTGCGGGAAGCGCTCGGCGATGAGGTGCATCAGAAGGGGTCGCTGGTGGCTGCGGATCGATTGCGATTCGATTTCTCGCACAACAAGGCGGTTGAGGAATCGCAATTGATGCGGATTGAAGCGGATGTGAACGCGGCGATCGTTTCCAATCAGCAGGTGTATGACGCGGAGGTTCCGCTGACGACAGCGAAAACATTCAACGGCGTGCGGGCCGTTTTCGGCGAGCGATATCCGGATCCGGTGCGCGTGGTGTCGATCGGCGTGAAGGTGACGGATCTGCTGGCGAACCCCGCAAATCCGGCGTGGCGGGCGCATTCGATTGAGTTCTGCGGCGGCACGCATCTGCATTCCACGAATGAGGCGCGGCAGTTCATCATTCTGTCCGAAGGCGCGCTGGCTGCGGG
>DASZQE010000127.1:0-2770 GCA_035550175.1 Phycisphaerales bacterium
AGGTTCGCAGTCATGTCGCCGCCCGTGCCGAGCAGTTCCCCCGCGCCCACGAGCGTCTTTGCACGATCCGCCTGAAACCCGATGTCATCCAGATGTCGCTCATCACCCAGCATCTGCGCCACCATCGCATCAATTCGATCCTTCTGATGCGGCCTGAGAATTGGATACGAAAGCGGTGCAATGCTCAGTCCCACCACGATCACCAGCGCCACATGCCGCAGTTTCGCCCCTGCCGCGATCAGCATCGCAAACAGCGTCGGCAAAAACAGCAGCGCCATGCCCAGATTCGGTTCTTTCAACACCAGGCCCATCGGAATGAAGCTTAAGATCAGCGGCAGCATCAATCCTTTCAACGTTCTGTAGCCTTCCCGCGATCTTAAATATGAAGCGATCGCCATAATGTAAGCAATCTTCGCCAGCTCCGAAGGTTGCAGATCCGTCACGCCCATGTTGATCCAACGCCGTGCGCCGTTCACAGGCTTCACAATGCTCTTTGGCACCCAGGGAATGAGCACAAATACCAGAGCGCCGAGCGCAGCAATCATGATGATGAAGCTGAACTGTTCGAGCCAGCGGTAGTGCGGCGTCGCGATCACTGCTGCGCCAACCATCGCCACGCACAGGAACGCCATCTGTTTCGACGCCAGTTCCGGCACGGATGTTCCGATCGCCATGATCCCCAGCACGCTCAAGAATAGTGCGGCCCCTACGCACAGCCACGCCGGGTTCGCCCAGATCACGCGCGACGCGTGAATGCTCCGGCCCTCTGATCGCAGGCCACCTGCCGTGTATCGCGCTACCCGTGGAGATTCACTCATCATCCGCGTCAATCGTGCTCATCCTCCGGCATCGGTTCTTCGACTCCGTCCGCATTGCGCAGAATCTCACCGACATCTTCACCCTCATCCGGCAAATACCCTTCAGCCTGCAAAGCATGAATGATCTGATTCCCGATCGGGCCTGCAGCTCGTCCGCCAGATCCGCCGTACTCCACAACCACCGCAATCGCATGCGTAGGCTTCGCGGCGCTGGCCGGCCCGACCAGCCCGACAAACCACGCATGATCCAGACGGAACAATTGCCCTGATGAGTCCTTCAGAAAACTTGCTTCATCATTCTCATCAATCTTGCCGTCGTGATTCGTGTCCTGCCAGTGGAATTTTCGCAATGGAGCCTGGGCTGTTCCCGTCTTGGCCCACACTTTCACACCGCGCGCATTGATCAGTTTCTCTTCCACACCCGTGCTGAAGCGCAGATGGTTGCTCGAGCCATAATGCTGATGCACGCCCTGCCACAATCCCTCCAGCACGGTCTGCTGCACCACTGTGCTCAGGTGCATGTCTTCACGTCCCGGCCTCGTACCACGAGGATCATCCATCAATAATGATGCATCACGAATCACGCCGCCTCGCGCGATCGTCGCATACGCATTCGCAGCCTGCACCGGTGTCCATGTCACATCGCCCTGCCCGATGCCCATCAAGATCTGCCGGAACCGCGCAGACCCGTCGTGCTTCCATGCTGCAATTTCATCCGATCCCGGAACGTGTCCGCCAACTTCGCCGCGAGTCACCATGTCACCGTTGTCATTCGTCGTCCGGCACATCAAACCCACGTTCAACGGACTTCCCAACCCGAATCGCCCTAGCCAATGTGAAAGCCGATCGATTCCCAACCGATCACCCAGCGTGTAAAAGAAAATGTTGCACGATCGCGCGAGCGCCTCCGAAGCCTGCAGCGGTCCATGTTGCCGAACCGAATAAATCGGCCGATCAATCCAGCAGCGAAGCTTCCCCGGCTGATCCGGAAAATAATGCCCCTTGCACTCAATCGACTCACCCGGTTTCAACTCCCCTTCCGTCATCGCCGCGCTCAGCACCAGCGGCTTCAAAATCGAACCCGGCGGATACACTGCCTCCACCGGTCGATTCGCCCACACCGCTCGTGATGCCTGTTCGTCATCCGACATCTCGCTCCCCATCGCCAGCGTCGGCATGGTCACCATCGCCAACACTTCGCCTGTTTCCACTTCAATCACTACCGCAGCAGCATCGAGCTTCGTCCCCAGCGGCAGGTGCGGTTCCACGCCATCCATTTGCGCCTTGGAAAGATGCCAATCCTGCACGCGCGTCAGCCCGAATTCCGGCGACATGATTGCCTGCACCCGTGCCTGCAGGCTGATGTCGAGCGTCAACTTCAAATCGTGACCCGAGACGGGTTCAACACGACGCTCATCATCACGATCCTTCCGCATGTCTTTCACGCCACGCAATCCTCGCAACGTGTCTTCAAACACCATTTCCAGCCCACGTGCTCCCACGCTGTCGCCCGGCGCATACCACCCCAAATCAATCTTGCCTGTTGCCGGATTTTGAAATGGCCGGCGTGCCACATCACTGTTCCAGACTTCATCGCGCATCGCGCCCAGAATGTGGTCCGCCACGCCTTGCACGTGAACTTCCAAAGTCGGTCCGCCCTGTTGTCGGAGCGGCGCAGGCAGACTCGAACGATCCAACACCACATTTCGCTCACTCCACGGGTAAGCCCGCTTGCGTGAAGTCTGCACTTCCACCATGCCCGGATGATCATCCTCCCAATGCCGGAATGTCAGCACCACGTCATCGTTCACCCTCGGCAGAATCACATGCGCAACTTTCTGTTCGCGGATTGGATTCGGCTGAAATTCATCTTCTGCGTCCTCACCGTATTTCTCACGTTCCTTTTGGCGCTGCTCATCCCACACCGCCGCTGCCGTTTGCTGAACGTCTCG
>DASZQE010000128.1:0-2657 GCA_035550175.1 Phycisphaerales bacterium
TCGGCAGACACTCGGACCCGAATGTCTCCTGAATGCCCATCAGCACTTCCGCCAGATCATCGCCGTGGTCAATCTTGTTTACGATGATGATCCGCGGCAGATTGCGCTCACGCGCCGTCTTCATCAATCGCCGCGTCACCGTGTCCACGCCGGTCGCTGCGGAGATAACCACAGCAATCGTCTCAACCGCAGGGAAACAACTGATCGTCTTCCCCAGAAAGTCCGCCGACCCAGGCGTGTCGATCAAGTTGATGTGCGAGCCGTGGTAATCAAAATGCACCAGCGCAGAATCAAGCGAGTGCTTGTATTCCTTCTCCAGCGCGTCATAGTCGCAAACCGTGTTGCCATCCTCTATACGTCCCGGACGCGGAATCAACCCGACGTGATGAAGCAAGTGCTCTACAAGGGTCGTTTTGCCTGAAAAAGCGCCCCCCGCAAGCACAAGGTTGCGGATGTCTTTGGTCGTGTATTTTGGCATGGTCTGCAACTCCTGAAAATTGATGAATGATGAACGCGGGAGTGCACTGAACAATCTTTGAATCGAGCGAACACCTTACTATAACGCGCCGTTGTGGAATGCTCCGCGAAGAACCGCCCCAATTCAATCAACAAAAGGCAGCCGGACAGGCATGGAAACCCCAGCATTTCAGATTGTGCTCCTCAACCCCGAAATCGCGCCCAACACCGGAAACATCGGGCGAACCGCTGCCGCGACCGGGTGCCGACTGCACGTCGTCAAGCCCATCGGCTTTGACATGTCAGAGAAAGCCCGCCGAAGAGCCGGTCTTGACTATTGGCACATGGTGGACTGCCGTGAACACGAAACCTGGCAGCAATTCCTCGAAACGGAAAAACCCTCACGGCTCTGGCTCTACACCACCAAATCCACCCGCCCGCACTGGGAAGCCGACTTCCAAAAAGGCGATTTCCTCCTCTTCGGAAAGGAAAGCGCAGGCGTCGGCAAAGAGATTCACGAATGGGTGAGCGAAACCTATGGCGAAGACCACCGTATCACCCTTCCAATGGTCGCCGGCGCACGCAGCCTCAACCTCGCCACCACCGTCTGCTGCGCCGTCTACGAAGGCCTCCGCCAGCTCGCCACCCGTTGATCTCCTTGCATCAATTCTGCGCCTGTGCATTCCACACAAAATCAACCACGATCGGCAAGTGGTCCGATGACTTTGCGGAATCATCCGCTTCCAGTCCATAGTGCTTGAGTGCTTCCGCAGAAAGATCCGCAGTATCCATCACGAAGCATCGATCCACCTTCAATCGTGAATCCGAATACAGCATGAAATCCAGTCGGCTCGGCAGAAACGGCTGGTAGCGGTCTCGCCACGTGTATGACGATTCACCGTCAAAATGCAACGGCAGCGCAACGCCAAGCTCAGAACCATCAGCGTCAATACCGCTCCCGATGCCGTCGAGCGGCTCGCGCGTGCCCACAAGATTGAAATCACCCGCAATGATCACCGCATCCGTCAGCGAGTTTTTTTCCGCCGCCACTATCGCGTCATGAATCTGCGTCGATTCCTTGATCCGCTCTTCGTCCTCTGATGAGCCCATGTTTCCGCAACATTTGAGATGAACCGCAGTAAAGAGGATCTTCCGATCCTGATATGTGCCGACTGCACTCATCGTCCGCGCTGTGTATTTGGGGTTCACAGGATCAGGCAGCGTCGTAAGTTCTGCGACTCGATCAAGCGAAGACCGCGATGCGACCGCGCAGTGCAAATCCCCGCCGCCCGGTCCGTACTGCACATACCACCCGCCTCCCGGCGGAACGCGATTGTGCAGAAACACGAACAATTCCTGCTGACCCGATGAATCCTTCTGATCCTTCAGCTCCTCGAACATCACCACATCGGGATTCACAGCATTCAGAATCCGCGCATAAGGCTCAGGATTCGTGAAGATGTGCCCCATCTCCACGTTCCACGCCAGCACGCGCAGCGAATCCTTCTTGAGCCGTACCAACGGGTCAGCTTCGACTGCTTTCCGGCGATTTAATGTTTCCCTGTCACCTGTATAGGTCCCGCCGATCTTGATGCCGAATTCCGGAAGCGTTGCGAAGACAATATCTGTCTCGTCTTTCATCTTCCCATCAAGATCAAGAAAGACGAACTTGAACTGAGCGGACTTCCCGGCAAACAACGGCGCACCATTCAGAATCTGCGCAACCTTCACCCCTCGCGTGAAACGAATCTCATTCGTATCCGCTGCATACGTCGGCGCAAATTCAATCTTCAGATCGTACGGATTGACCGTTTGCTTCTTTGTCGGTTGCGATGCTGCAGGAGTCGCGGACTGCGCGGGTTCTGCTCCGCCTGGTTGAGATTCAGCAGCATCTTTTTCCAGCGTACTGGCATCAAGCACAATCGCTGCCCCACGTCCCGGGTGATGATCCTCCGGAGGCGAAAACGCGATTGCGAAATCCACGCCCGGCATCTTAAACGCCGATGTGCCTGTGGCGACGCTTCCATCCGCATTCACCAGAATCAGCACTTCGCCCTTCAATCCCTGCAGATTGATCACGTTCGACCACTGCGCGAGAAGACCGACATGAAATCCATCCGCAGAAACCTTGAGGTCTCTGAAATCCACGATGGAATCCGGCGCATCCGCTGGATCGGAAACCGCGACCGGGTCATTCGCCC
>DASZQE010000129.1:0-2801 GCA_035550175.1 Phycisphaerales bacterium
AGGCGCCAATCAGCAGTCCGCAACGATCGATTGGAATGTCGCCCAGCAACTTCTTGTGTCGGCATTCGCCATCGCCATGCTTGGTGCGATCGAATCACTCCTCTCTGCCGTTGTGTCTGATGGAATGGCCGGATTTCAGCATGATCCCGACTCTGAGCTTTTTGCCCAGGGCATCGGCAATGTGGTCTCGCCGATCTTTGGCGGCTTTGCTGCGACAGGGGCGATCGCCCGCACCGCCACCAATGTCCGTTCGGGTGGCCGTTCGCCCGTCGCCTCCATCGTGCATGCCGTGTTTGTCTTTGCCGCCGTGCTTTCATTAGCCCCCATCCTTGGATATTTGCCAATGGCTTCACTCGCAGCGCTGCTGATCGTCGTCGCGAAGAACATGAGCGAGTTCAAGCACTTCTTGTACGTCCTCCGCGTCGGTCCCCGAAGCGACGTCGCAGTGTTGCTCACCTGCTTTCTGCTCACGGTCATCTTCGATATGGTGATCGCGGTGTCGGTCGGCATTGTGCTTGCAGCCGTTCTGTTCATGCGCCGCATGGCCGATGTCGCGGACGTCAAGCTCGTTGACACTCATCACCATCAGCTTGCTGAGCCGCTTCCATCATCCGTCCTTGTGTACGAAATCGCTGGTCCGCTGTTCTTCGGCGCAGCTCAAAAGGCCATGTCCGCACTTCACAATATTCACGCTCACGTTCGCGTCGTCGTGCTTGACCTTGAAGCGGTTCCGATCATCGATGCAACGGGACTTGTGAACTTGCAATCCACGATTCGGCGACTGCACAAGGATCGCGTCACCATCATCCTTGCCGGTGTCCAGCCGCAGCCGATGGCGATTCTCCGAAATGCGGAATTGGAAAAAATCGATTCACGCATCGGCATTTGCGAGTCCTTTGATGAGGCCATCACGATGTCGCGCTTTCACGCCGCTTTGGGAGATGATCTTCATCACCCGTCTATTTCCTCGCCTGAATCGCACTGACTTTCGAGTTCGTCGAATCTTGATTCACAGGTCATCATTGTCCGTTTTCCGCCCAGTTCACTGTGCAACAGTTGCATGATGCCTTGTCCCTCCTCTCAACCCTCCTATACTCGCGCTCCACGCATTCCGGGTTCCATCTCTCGTGAATCGGAGATCAAACGGAATGGCACTTCGACAAGGCGACAAGGCGTTCCCCTTCAAGCTCTCTCCAAAAATCGGCCAAGACGTCGACCTCGGGGGTCACATTGGCAAGGAGAATGTCGTTCTGCTCTTCATTCCCTTTGCTTTTAGTCCAACCTGCACCGCCGAAGTGTGCCACTTCCGCGACCACTGGAGGAAATTCGCCTCGCTGAATGCCAAAGTCTTCGCCATCAGTGTGGATAGCCCTTTTGTCACTGACAAATTCCGCGCAGCAGAGTCCATTCCCTATCCCGTGCTGTCCGACTTCAACAAGGAAGTCTCCCGCCGATATGGCGTCCTACATGAAGACCTTATGGGTTACCGAGGTGTTTCCAAACGGGCCGTGTTCGTCATCGGTAAGGATGGCATCATCAAGTATTCCTGGGTCACGGAAGATCCCCGCAATCAAATAAAGTTTGATGAAGTCGAAGCTGCCCTGAGTTCCTGACCAACTCGCATCACGCCTATTGCCATAATCTTGTCGTTCAGGCGTTGAGCCTGAAACGATTGTCATTGCGGAGATCACCATGCTCACCGATATCCCCTTCATTATGCCCCGACTCGTCCATACGCTTGTCTTGCCCGTTGTCGTCGGTGCCTTCAACGTTACCGCAATCGCACAGGATGCTGAGACTCCTCCGCCCGTTCCCCAGCATCACCTCGCTCCTCCCGGGCAGCGCCCGGGTGGCGGCGTTCATCACGATCGTGAAAATCCCGACGCGCGTCCTGACCACTCAAACAATTACGCTATGCCTTCGTTCGGCGATCTCCTGCAGCCTGATTTTGCCCGCCGCGACATGCCGACGTTCACTACGGATCTCAAGCTTGATGATAATCAGCAACCTCTCGTGCAGACCCTGCTGCAGGACTACCAGGACGCTTTCGCGGATGGAGCAAAGGCCGTTCAGCGCGCGTTCTCCGAGCTTCGTCCGGTTGTTGATCGCAATCACGATCGTGAAAACCGCGACCGTCGCGCTGCCGACATCGATGACGAAATGAAGGAGATCATCGATGAAATGGATAGTGTCCGCGACCACATGAGTGACAATCCTGATGAAAAGGATGATGACCAGTCTCGCTTGAACCAACTCCAGAAACGCCTCACGAAACTGAAGGCCGATCGCGCAGCCGTCTATTCTCCGGACACGTTGACCGGCGACCAGTTTCAGGCCGCTGTCAACAATGCGTCACAGGCGCTCAACGCTTGGCAATCTCATCGCAGCACGCTTCGTGCCCAATTCATTTCCGATATCCAGACCGTCCTGAATGATTCTCAAAAGCCGCTCTGGCCTCCGCTTGAACGCAAGCTGACACGCGAAAAGACTCTTTCTCGCGGCGTTCTTCAAGGCGAATCCGTCAACCTCTTGTCGCTCATTGATGAACTCAAGCTGCCTGCGGACACTCGGGCATCCATCGCCTCCGATCTTGATGCCTATGACCTTTCACTTGATTCAGCATTGATTCAGCGCAACCAGTTCGTCGATTCCTCTCGAACGGACCTCTGGCTCGCTTTCCAGTCACACGATCTTCCCAAAGCTCAGTCCATCGATTCTCGGGAATCCGACCTTCATGTTTCAGTGCGGACTGTCAACGATGACTTCGCTGCCGGGATCGCCTCCAAGCTTCCTCCCGAGCA
>DASZQE010000130.1:0-6765 GCA_035550175.1 Phycisphaerales bacterium
TCAACGGATGCCACATCAACAGTGCTGAGCCCGCAATCGAAATCACGGCAGCGGCTGCGAACCACTTGGTCTTGCTCAGCCACATCTGATCTCGCAGCGTGTTCACTGGCACCAGGTTCGCATCAATGGCGCCCAGCCCCACGCCCTGCAGCGCGAGCCCGTACGCAGTCGCCATGTTCACCGCGTGCTCCGCAAAGCTGGCTGCTTCGCGCCCGGTGACGGAAATCTTCTTGTATTCATCGAGCCGGATCACATCAATCTGCAACTGCTGACCCAGGAACTTGCGCAATCCGGGAATCTTGAACGTGCTGCCCACGCCGACCATCGTGGTCAACTGCGCTTCACGATGCACGCTCTGGTAATAGCCGATGCTCCGCTGCAGATCCTGCAACAGATCGCTGAACACCGGCCGCATCGCCTGCATGATCTGCTTGGCGTACTTGCTCGTCGAAGCCTCCAGCTTCAGCTTCTCCGCCTTGGAATAACTCAGCTTGAACGAGTTCGCGATCGCATCGGTGAAGTGCGTGCCGCCCAGCGGGAACGTGCGAATCCAGCAGCGGTTGCCTTCCGCAATCACCACGTCCGTCGCGCTCGTGCCGATGTCGAGGAAGATCACCGGGCCCTTGTCCGTCTTCGTCAGCCCTTCAAATTCCATCGCGTTGAACAGCGCCACCGGGCTGAGCGTCAGCGTCTCCGGCGAAAGCCCCAGTTCAGCATACAACCCCAAACGCTGCTGCACGCGCTCCCGGGTGATCGCGAAAATCCCCACCTCGATCTCCGGCGAATCCTTCGACGTGAACGTCTCGTAGTCCCATTCCACCTGATCAATCGGGAAGGGAATCTGTTGCACCGCCTCGAACTTCACGATGTCGGGGACCTTCTTCGGCTCAACGGGCGGCAGCTTGGCGAACCGCGCAAACGCGCTGTGCCCCGGCACGCTCATCACCAGATGCTCGCCTTCAAGGCTCTTCTGCGAAATGAACTGCCCCAGCCCCAGCCGCACCATTTCATCCTGATCCAGATCAGGCGTGGTCAGCACCTTCTTATGCGGGATCACGGTGAAGTCCGAAACCTTCACCCCGTCTCCCTCGCGTTCCAGCCGGATCGCCTTGATCGCATACGCCCCGATTTCGATCCCCCATGCGGCCTTTGGATTCGCCATCGTCTGCTGCACTCCCATTGGCGCCGCATCGCTGCGACGCAACCAACTGGCAACCTACCGCCGAGGAGCAAAAACTCATCGACGACACCCTTCCACAAACTCTCCCCCCATTTCAGTCCCCAAACGCTGCGATGATACACCAACATCTTCCGGACGACACCATCGCCCAGAAACGCTCATCCGCAGCCGTGCCCCGCTTCCTCTCTTCATCCCGCATCCTTCATCTATAGATGAAAACATCCATAGATGATCAGACCGGGAAACTGAGGGGGACACTCCTCTACACCATACGCCTGCAACTCCCCCACTGTTGCACTCCTGTGTAACAGCTATGAAAACGCTCAAACCCCATCCTTCTTAATCCCCTTCTCACCCCACTTTGCTACCCTGTAGGGCTCATTTCTTGCCGCCGCTGCTCCGGGCTTCGTATCCTTTTCTTTCCGCTTCACGTGTCTCTGTGGTCGTTCTTCTCTTCACTATTGCCTCGTGCCTCGTGCCTCGTGCCTCCTTCGGATTTCCCCATGCCTTCCAACAACACCAACGCTTCCGACCTCGACGCCAAACTCAACGCCGAAATCGAAGATGCCCTCGGCGACATGTCGCTCGATGACATCATGGCCATCGACGAACGCCCCAAGCTCGGCACCTCCGACCGCCAGCGAAAAACCGGGCGCGTCGTCGGCATTCACAACGATGATGTCTTCGTCGAGTTCGGCCCCAAGTCACAAGGCGTCTGCTCGCTCCGCTTGTTCGCCGAGCCTCCCGCCATCGGCTCCGAGCAAACCTTCATCGTGCAGCGGCACGATCCGGAAAACAATCTCCTCATTCTCACTCGTGAAGGCGCCGTCGTGAAAGCGGAATGGGAATCGCTTGAAGTCGGCCAGGTCGTCGAAGCCCGCTGCACGGGCGTGAACAAGGGCGGCCTCGAAATGGAAGTCGCCAACCACAAGGCCTTCATGCCCGCCGGCCAGGTCGATATCCGACACGTGCCGGATCTCTCCGTCTTCATCGGCGAGAAATTCCCCTGCGAAGTCGTCGAGGTCAACCGCGAGCGTCAGCGCATCATTCTTTCCCGGCGCGGCCCGCTCGAAGGCCAGCGCAAGATGCAGCGCGATGAACTGCTCGCCACCCTCCAGCCCGGCATGCAGTGCAACGCCATCATCACCTCCGTCCAGCAATACGGCGCGTTCGCGGACATCGGCGGAGTCGATGGCCTCATTCACGTCTCCGACCTTTCCTACAACCGCATCAAACACCCCTCCGAAGTCGTCAAAGTCGGCGACGCAGTCCGAGTGCAGGTGCTGAAAATTGACAAGGAGGGCGGCAAGGATGGCGGGCCGAAGATCGGCCTGGGCTTGAAACAGCTTTCCGCTGACCCTGTCGTCACCGCGATGGGTTCTATTAAGGAAGGCGAGACGGTGACCGGCCGGGTGACGCGGATCGCGGACTTCGGCGCGTTCGTGGAGATCGCGCCCGGCGTGGAAGGCCTGCTGCACATCTCCGAGCTTTCGCACCAGCGGGTGAACAACGTGCGCAACGTGGTGAAGCCCGATGAGATTCTCACGGTGAAGATTCTGAGCATCGACCCCGGCTCGCGCCGGATTTCGCTTTCACTCAAGGCTCTTCAGGCCAAGCGAGAAGAGGAAACGGTGAATCGGAAGGAAGATGGCCACATGCGCAAGCTCAAGGCCCAGCTCAACGCCAAGTTCGGCGGGAATTTGAAGGGCGGGATTGGGTGAGCTTCGCTCGTCATGAATGAATGCGCGAAATGCGGCTACTCACTTTTCCGTCTGGGCACACTCATCTGTCCCGAATGCGGCTTTCTCAATGATCCCGCAAATATCAATGAATTGCGTCATAAGCGTAAACTTCGACGCACCTTCCTGCTCTCCATAGGCGCCGTGCTGACGATCTCAACCTGCTGCCTCCTCTTCACCCCACTCAGCACAGTATTGAACGTCCTCGGAATTCCCTACGGATACTCTGGTGAATTGAATCGAATCAAGTCGAAGGTCGCAGCCATTCCCGGGGTGACCATCACCGACGTACGCGCAAACTATGACACGACCCTTGAAGAGTTCACCATCGATGTTCTCATCGACGGACACATCAACGCTTCCGTTTACTTTCCAGATTGCAGTTACCTGAAGCGTTCCGCAATACTCGCCCACTGGCGAGAAGTGGACCTACCCGCCATTCGAGCCGGAAGCAGTGCGCCAAGCACACAGCCTCTACAATGAAGTACTTATCGCAGACTTCATCGCAAGACCGTGGCATGAAACTCCGGCGCACAATCTTCAAGCTCACCTTGCTGCTGATCATCGGCGCGATCATCAACATCGCGGTCGCATGGGCCTTCTGCGCATTCAGCGAGATGGGAGACCCGTCCGAATCAAATACTTCTGGAGACGACTGGTTATGGCTTACTGACTCCACCGGCATGGCTACGCGAAATAACGCGGATACGATCGCATGGAATTTCCAGACGCATCAGATGACCGGTACAGCATCACGTCTCAGATGGATCGCCGGAACTAATTATCCGAACTATTCTTCTTTGTTCGGTGATCGTGCCGTAAATTCTCTCGGGTTGCAGTTCCGTGCGGGATGGCCAATGTATTCCTTCACTGGGGTCAAGCTGGATCTCACCAAGGAATTCATCCTGCCGACACTCAACGAAATGCCTTGGTACCAGGATTCCAAAAATATCGGCATCATCGACCTGCCGGGCAAGTTCACTGGCCGCATGCTGCCGTGGCATCCGATCGTCTTCGGCTTCATCGTCAACACCCTCTTCTACGCGCTGATCCTCTGGATCGCGATCTACATTCCCCGCTCCATGATCCGTGAACGACGCTGGCGGCGCGGCTTGTGCCCCGACTGCGGCTACCCCGTCGGCTCCAGCCCGACCTGCACCGAATGCGGCGCACTGCTTCCCTCGAAGATCACATGAAACTCCGGCGCACAATCTTCAAGCTCACCCTGCTGTTGATCATCGGCGCGATCATCAACATCGCGGTCGCATGGGGCTTCTGCGCGTTCGGCGAGATGGGTTTGCTCTCCGAGTATTACTCGACTTCGGACGAGGAATTGTCATGGCTCGCTGGCGCCGGTTTGCAATACGGAATGGACCGTGAAGCACAATTCATCCAAAACTCCACGTATCTACAAATGACTGCAACCGGCATGCAAATCAAATGGGTGAAGTTGACGTACGTGCCTGACACCTTCATTAACATGGGCCCACTTCCCAGCAACTTCCTCGGGCTGCGCCTGCAAGTCGGCTGGCCGATATATTCGCTCTCGGGCGTCAAGCTGAATCTCAAGGACACGCCTTCTTTCCTGTTGACCCAGAACGGACTTCCTCACGATCAGGATTACAAAAACGTCGGCATCATTGATCTGCCGGGCAAATTTACAGGCCGCATGCTCCCCTGGCATCCGATTTACCTCGGCTTCATCGTTAACACATTGTTCTACGCGCTGATTGTCTGGCTGATGATCTATGTGCCGCGATCCATGTTCCGCGAACGACGCTGGAGGCGAGGCCTGTGCCCCGACTGCGGCTACCCCATCGGCTCCAGCCCGACCTGCACCGAATGCGGCTTTACGCTCAAGCCCGCGAATCACGCATCGCACTCCTGACGCCTCGCCCGTCTGCGATCGCTGCATGTGAGTTGCGATTATTCGGTCCGCTGCTCCAGAAATTGCGTGCGACATCAAAGTGGAGTCCAGACTGCGACGATATTTCGATACAGTGAAGCGAGCCTTGCTTCTGCGTACCCTTCACATTGTTCGAGATACAAGCGGTATTTTCCAGGGGGAATCTCGATCACGCTGCCAATACGACGATCGATCACATTGTGAATCGCGGCAGCCACACCAGACGGCATGTCATCGTTCATTTCAAGAAAGACAAACATGCCGGAATCGCAGCCGACCGATTCTGCGAGGCATTCCGCGCCGTATGACACAGGATCATTGTTCGAAGAGTCGTAATGCGCCGAAATCGGAAGCACGAGGTATGGAGACCGCCACCAGACGGGGGCTTCGGCATCTCCGCCACAATCGCTCACGGTGACGCCTTTGCCGATCAGATTGTCAACAATCTCTTGACGATGACGGTTCTTCGCATCGGCCAGATATGTCGGATCGCACACGAGACATCTCCCCGTTCGGCATTGCAACACGTCCGGGTCAGTTGCCCTTGAACTGCTAATTGGCAGCGGAATGAGTCGATGTTCGTGAACCAATTGTCGTGATGGATGTTCCACTGCGCTTCTCACGGAATTTGCAGGCATCTGCGTGATCGGCAACACCGGCAGCATAGTGTAGGTGTTGCCGGGGCGAGGGAAAGCGAGGGGAAGAGGTGATGAGGGGGGCGAACGCCTGCCCGCACTCCGGACACCTCGCCGATCTGCGATCGCTGCACGCGAGCATTACGCTCTGCGCCGAAACGCCAGATGGATCAGCACGACCAGCGCGCCCAGAGGCAGCATGAGGCAGCCCGCCAGCTACTGCGTATGGTGCTTGACATAAGCATCAAGCAACTGATTCACGTGGTCATACTCTGATTCGAATTGCAAGCCCAACGCCTCTAGCATCTCTATCTCCGCGTCTTCATCGATATCTATCTCAAGCGCAGCAATTTCCTCTTGAATGCATCGATGCGCCCAGCGTTCAAAAATCACATTCGCTGACCGCACGATGTCTGCGGCTTTATAAGCGCCGATCGTTCGAAGCGCCCAGACATCTTCTTATCGATATTGAGCCGTTGAGGTCTCATAGAAGCCAATAATTACTTCGCCCATAATCATTCCTACCGTAGACTATGCGAGAACACGCGTGCGATCAAACTTGCTGAGCTTTAGAATGTCATTGCATTCAGCCCAACGGTCAAAGGCCTCAAATGCTGTCTTGCGAGTTATTGCTGCTCTCATATCACACTCTTATATGTCTCAATTCGTCGCAAGGTCTTATCAGACAGCCATGCACCTCAATCTACCACCGCCAGTCTCACCTCACGTTCCCCGATCATCGCGGACCTCTTCCGTAGGCTGTGCATCTCGTCTTCGATGGTGTACAGCTTTCAACTCATTCGCGTTCCCAGAGAACATTCGCATTGGGCTCAGCACGCATTTCTGTCGCCTTGAACACGAGAGGAATGGGGAGAGCGGGAGGAAGCCAATACTGTTGCCCCTCCTCTTCAACCTGAATCACACGGTTGCCGAAGAGCACATCTTGAACAGAAAGAACCCCGCAAACCGGTGATGGTGCATCATGTCGCGGCTCGCAATTCGTTTGATAATCCACAAAACTTCGCCATACAATAATGAATTTGGAAACGGGAGTCATTGCCGAATCCGTTCGCGCAATACACAGATCAATTTCGCCGCTCAGATCTTTCTCCGCGATGACATACGTCTGAACAATATTCTGATCGGGTTGGATAATTTCGACAATACGCCGATCGCGACTGTCTGACCAGAATGTCAATTTGGTTAACACTCCACTCAAAGACGCATGCTTCAGTAACGAATGCTGCTCCAAAGCTGCAAGAGTCATTCCTCCATTCCGCCATATTCGATCGTACAGATGATAAG
>DASZQE010000131.1:0-5680 GCA_035550175.1 Phycisphaerales bacterium
AGGCGTGGGGAATCAGACGCAGATCATTACGGACGGGAATGTGAGGCTGGCGTACTGCTGCTCATCGACGAATCATTCGAATTATCAGATTGCGACATATCCTTCGATTCGGAATGGGCTGACTGACGCGGTTTCGACCAACCTCGACAACACCGGCTCGCCGTTCGGGCCGGGAGATTACACGGGTGCGAATCAGTGGGGGGTGGCGCTGGCTGCGGCGGGGAGCGCGCAGGATTCGCTGGAGTGCTCGGTGGTGCTCGACCTGACGCAGACAACGTGTCCGGGCGACACGAACGGGAACGGCGTGGTGAATATTGATGACCTGACGAACGTGATTCTGCAGTGGGGCGCGTGCCCGTGAGTGAGAGTTGAGAGATTCCGAATGGACGACAGGACATGAACAGGTCGGGTGAACGCCCGGCCTGTTTTTTCTTAAATGGTGTTCTTCGCCGCCCACTGGATTTGAATTTCAATTCTTTGGTGCAGTTCGGAGGGCGGGATGTGCGTATAAGGGTTCATGCGATGTCTGGGGTGCAATTACGAATTGAAGGGGCTGGCGGAGAATCGCTGCCCGGAGTGTGGACGGGGATTTGACCCGGGTGATCCGGCGACGGTGGGGACGGAGAAGTCGTACGAGGAGTTTCGGTGGGAGCGGATGTGCAACCGCGTGTTCTGGATCGTGATGCCGGCGGGGACTGCGGCGACGCTGTTGCTGATGGATTGGAGATATCCGGCCGGGATGGGCGCTGTGGGGTTGAGTGTGGCGCCGTTGTGGGCGATGCTGGTGGTGAGCGGAGCGATGGGGATGCTGGCGGGGGCGATCGCGTGTCAGGCCATGATGGATATGGGGCCGAAGTGTGCGAGTGAATCGGCGATGGAGGTGAATCCTGCGCCGATGCGCGTGTTCGACAGCGTGGAGACAGGAACGCTGGAAGGCGCGCTGAGTCCGCCGACGTGGACGAGCACGCGCGAGATTGTGCCGTTGGTTCGCGAGAGAGTGAAGGAGCAGGCCGGCTCTTCAGTTGCGGGCAGAGATGTTCGTTCGGATGTGCGTGCGCAGAAATCCAGGTGGTTTGTTGCGAATCAGGTGGAGGGATACGTGTACTGCGTGGGTGGGAAGCCGTTTCACGCGAATTGCGCGGTGAACACCGCGATGTATTTGTATTCATGGCCGGTGAACGTGGCGCTGGCGACGCATCAGTGGATCCATCTTGCAGGCCTGCCGATGGTGCTGCTGGGAGCGTCGGCGGCGAATGCGAGATTCAGTCCTGTGCACGGATGTCTGGCGTGGCTGCCGATTTTCGGATTGTTGTATTGGGCGGGGACGAGTCCGGAGTACGGCGTGCCGCTGGCGGCATGGTGCGCGGGAGCGTGGTTGATCGGATGTATTGAGTGCCGAGCAACGCTGGTTCCACACGAGCAGTTTGTGCGGTTCGGCGAGGGTGAGCAGATCGCCGGTGCGAGAACGAGGGATGAGGATGGACGATGAGATGCCTTGGTTGCCGATATCCGTTGTTGGGATTGCGAGAGACCACTTGTCCGGAGTGCGGGCGGGAGTTTGATCCGAAGGATGCGGAGACGTTTCTTGGTCAGCCTGCCAGTCAACGCGCGGCGATCGTGAAGCTGAGCGTGATTATGGCAATTTATCTGCGTTGATGTGGGGCTGTTTGAGTTGCAGTTCGACGTTCGTCTGCTCGGTCTTGCATGGGCGATGTGTTTTTTGCCTTGGATGAATGTCGTGTGGAAAACGTGGGATGAGCGAGGAGCGGGCGGGTAATGCGTATGTGTCGGGGTATCGCACGCTGGAAGGCGATATGATCAGGGCATGCTGGTCCTTTTTGACATAGATGGCACGATTCTTCTGACGCAGGGCGCGGGCATCAAGGCGATGCATGATGCGGGGCGCGAGCTGTACGGCGAGCATTTTTCGACCGACGGAATCGATTTTTCGGGCAGGCTGGACCCGTGGATTTGGGGCGAGTTGGCGCGGATCAACAACGTGAAGGATGCGGAAGCGCAGCATGAGACGTTTCGCGCGGGATATCGAAAGCATCTGACGCGCAGGCTTGCGGAGAGGAACACGGCGAAGTTGCTGCCGGGCGTGAGGGAACTGGTGGAGCATCTGAATGGATGCGGGGAAGCGGCGATCGGATTGTTGACGGGGAATTATCCGGAGACCGGGCGGTTGAAGATTCAGCATGCGGGACTTGATCCGGATGTGTTCACGGTCGGCGCGTGGGGAATTGATGGGAAGAAGCGGAGCGATCTGCCGCCGGTGGCGATGCAGAGACATCACGAACGGACTGGCCATCTGCTGGAGGGCGAACGCGTGGTGATCATCGGCGACACGCCGCACGATGTGGACTGCGCGAAGGCGCACGGGTGCAGAGTGATCGGCGTGGCGACGGGCTGGACGAAGGTTGATGAACTGAAAAAGTGCGGCGCGGACGTGGCGGTGCCGACGCTGGAGGGATTGGAGGAGATTGTGGCGTGGATTCTGAAGCGGGAAGGGGTCGCGCGAAGCTGAGCAGCAAACTGGAATTCGGTCAACGAAGTCGGGGGCAACCGGCGAATCACGCGGGCTGAAGTGCGGCGAGAGCCTCGAGCGCTTCAGTGACTCGCGGGAGGTAAGTGTAGGTGGGCCCGCCCTGCATGAGGACGGCGACGCCTGCGGCTTCAAGAATCTGTTCGCGGGTAGCGCCGGCCTTGAGGGCGGAACTGACGTGGGCATAGATGCAGTTTTCACAGCGGACGGCGAGGCTGATGGCGAGAGCGATGAGCTCCTTGTCACGGACGCTGAGCACGCCTTCTTTCATGGCGGATTGATGAAGCGCATCGAAGCCGCGGAGGACATCGGGCATGTCGGAGCGGATGGGCTTCATGGCGGCGGCATTCTGTGCGTAATAGGCGGCGGCGTTGGTGGTCATGGCTGAATTCTCCGTGAATTGGTCCATGTGAACTTGCCGATGGTCAATGGCGAATCTACAGTATTACCATATTACTGATTGGTAATATTGTCAAGGTCCGGAAGGCACTGGAGAATCCCTACATGAATTTGCGACCGATCAGAAGTCAAAGGCCTCATACACGCACCAGGTCCGGAATGACTGATGCGCAGATGGACGCGGTGGCGGGACTGTTCGGCGTGCTGAGCGAGGGGAGTCGGCTTCGCCTGCTGCAGGCTCTGCACGATGGGCCAGCGAACGTCAGCGAATTGGTGAGGTCCACGGGCATGAAGCAGGCAAATGTTTCAAAGCAACTGGGAGTGCTGCAGGGTGCGGGCGTGGTGGCGCGGGAGCGCATCGGAAACGAAGTGAATTACTGGATCGAGATGCCGATCATCAGGAAATTGTGCGATCTTGTCTGCACAGGCATCGCACAGCAGGCGAGCGCGCGAGCGGATGTGTTCAAGCGGCGACCGTGAGCAGGTCTCAGGGAAGGCGATACAGCGAGAGCATTTTGCGCGGGGCTTCTTCCTGATTGGTGCGTGCGCTGAGGCGGGCGGCTTCGCAGATGGAGAGAATCTTGGTGAAGTCGGTGGGGGAATCCGTGGTATCGAGATCGGAGAGCAGACGATTGATCTGCTCTGAATAGATTTCATGGGCGGGCAAAGGAGAAGTTGCATGTGAAGGGTCGATGGTTCGGCCGGTGGAATCGACCCAATCGACGGTGGTGTCAGTGAGGCGGAGGCAGCCGTTGGAGCCGAGGATGGTTGCGCCGCGGAACCACGAGCCGGCGGAATCGGTGAGGAGGGCGCAGGCGCAGGCTCCATCGTGCAGGCGAAGGTTGATGGAGAGCGAGCCGTGGAGCGCGGAGAGGGTTTCGGGAGAAGCGGCGCGAGGTGCGGAAAGAGCGGCGCTGAGAGATTCGACATCGCTGAAGACAGCGGTGATGAGATCCATAGCGTCAAACAGGCGGCCAAACAGCGTGGATTGCGAGGGGCTGGCGCGGATGGAGATGGTGATGGCGTGGGGCGTGCCGATGTGATTGAGGATTTCCTGAGCGGCGCGGAAGCCTGCGGAGTGGCGGAGCGCGGGGATGACCTTGAAGAGGTGGGATTCCTCCTGAAGTTCGATGGCGGAATTGATGGAATCGAAGGGCGGCTGGATGAGCGCGGTGGGGAGGTTGCGCGAGATGATGGCTTCGCGGACTTCGGGGAGGATTTCATCGGCGATGGCGAGGAAGAGGAGATCGCAATCGGTTTCGAGAACGGCCTGACGGAGGTCGGTGAATCGCGGCGCTTCGAGCTGGCGAGCGAGTTCGGTGGAGGTTTTGTCGGAGGAGGAACCGAGGCCGACGATTTCAGCTTCGAGCAGCGGGGCGATGGCGCGAATGAGCGCGGCGAAGGGTGGATCGAGCCAGATGAGAATGCGCTTGGCGGGAAGCATGAGGGGGGCATTGTACTCTGTGGAAAAATGCTCCGGGCGAATAGCGTGATCATTGAGACAACAACAGTCAAAAAATGATTTCACGCGGCGCTGCACTTCGGCACTAGTCGCGCTTGCCCGGAGGGCGCGCGGACTAGTGGCACCCGCCAAGTGATTCGGCGCGGATATACTCAATGTGTGGACAGGCGATCGCTGGCGGATTTCGAAAGAGATTTGCTGGAGGAAAGTCCGAACACGACAGGACACGGTGGTGGGTAACGCCCACCGGCTGCGGGTCACCCACAGTCAGGGACAGTGCCACAGAAAACAAACCGCCCGAAAGGGTAAGGGTGAAAAGGTGCGGTAAGAGCGCACCGCCGATTCGGTGACGAGTCGGGCACGGCAAACCCCACCGCGTGCAAGCGCAAGCAGTCCTTTGTTCATCTTCGGGTGAGCAGCCGTGGTCCGCGGCATGAGGGCGGGTCGCGTGCTTGAGGTTGTCGGCGACGGCGACCCCAGAGGAATGATCGTCCCCGGAAGTGGCGCAAGCCGTTCCCGGTGTACAAAATTCGGCTTATGTCCACCGTGACCAGTGCGGGCCTCTTGAGAAAGAGGCTCGCGCCTTTTTTGAGGACACAGGAGCCAGCACCCAGTACCCAGAAGTCGGAAAGGCGAGATGAGATAGGATTGAGAGATGCATCAATTCACGAACGCGCTGGTTCACGAGACAAGTCCGTATTTGTTGCAGCATGCGCATAATCCGGTGAACTGGCGGCCATGGGGAAAAGAAGCTTTTGAGGAGGCCCGGAAGGAGGACAAGCCGATTTTTCTGAGCGTGGGGTATGCAACGTGCTACTGGTGCCACGTGATGGAGCGGGAAAGTTTCGAGGATGAAGAGATTGCGCGGGTGATGAATGAGCATTTCGTGTGCATCAAGGTGGATCGGGAGGAACGCCCGGATGTTGATGACGTGTACATGGCAGCGACGCAGATCGTGAGCGGAGGCGGGGGGTGGCCGATGAGCGTGTTTCTTGAGCCGAAGGGTTTGAAACCGTTTTATGCAGGCACTTATTTTCCGGCGGAAGATAAATATGGCAGGCCTGGGTTTGGAAGCTTGCTGAGAGGCGTGCGTGAGGCGTGGGTGAAGCAGCGGGCGGAGATTGATGAGCAGGCGGACAAGATCGCAGAGGCGATTGAGGCGGTGCTTTCGAGGAAGAGAGAGCCTGTGAAGTTGGGGAGCGAAGTGGTGCGGCACGCGATCGCGGGGCTGAAGGGGAGTTATGACCCGGAGCATGGTGGATTCGGGGGCGGCG
>DASZQE010000132.1:0-2747 GCA_035550175.1 Phycisphaerales bacterium
GAAACGGACTGAGGAACCGCAACTCCACGCGCTGCGGCGTCACCTCAAGCATCATCCGCGCCCAGGTGTCGTTGATGACGTAGAGCGTCAATCCCGCGTAGCCGACCCAAAAGAGGATCGGAATAAGCGGGATTCGCCAGATGTCGTGTCGGATGAACGCTGCCTGAATGAGGTCGACGATGATCCACAGGTACAACAGCAACACCCCGCAGGCCATGATGATCCCCGCGACGGCGCCTCCCCGAGCAGCGAGAAACTCGCTCACGATCGCGCCAGTATCGGTCGCATTGAATCGAAGGCTGCTGCTGGTCGGCAGCCGCAACGGATGGCTGGCGCGCGGGCTGGCGTAATCGAGAATGGGCGCCGGTTGGGACATGCTGCATCGCTCCGAACTGACTCATTTTCGCAGACGGTTTGACGCCGACAATCATACAACGTCTCGACGGCAACCGAGACTATCGTCTGAATCGCGACACTGCGAGGTTAAGCCCGTCACAGATCCACGCAAGATCCACGCTGCGTCCGCGACGCAGCACGTGAATCCGCTCGCCGCCCTTCATCGCGATTTCCAGCACCGGCCGGCGGTTGACTTCGGTCACGAAAATTCTCTCGACCTCGTGCACATTCAGCCGGAAGTTACAGGGTTGGGTGAGCCCGGTCTGGGCAATCGCTAGAGTCCCGCCATCTAGGCCCAGAGTGGTCCAACACCGCAAGTGGCTGATCTGAAGACCGGCCACAAAGAACGCAAGAGACCCGAATCCCGCGGCAGATAAGATCGGAATCGCCCATGTATCAGGCCAAGACTCAAAGAAATGGGGTCCGCGATTTGCATAATCCGCGAAGAGGAAGCCGGCAGTCGCGACGAATAAGCCGATAATTGAACAACAGATCCACGGATAAGGTGGTGGCGCATTGAACTCCACGCCCCGAGCGTGGTAAAGGTGCCTCAGGCGCGTTCGCGGCGGCGGGGGTTTGTATCGATCCAAACCCGCCGGATCATCGCTGAGTCGCAATGCTTCTTTGAGCGTTGTACAGAGAAAATCGAGTGATTCGAGAGGTCCTCTGTGAATCGCATGTACGGTTCCCGCGGTCGTCCGAAGCACGAGTGCCCGCCTTCGGACGGCTTGCTCCTCAAGCCGGATCCGCTCGACACGCAAATCCGCTATGAGCTCGCGAGGCCATTCGATCAACTGAACTTCCAGAATTTTCCGCTTGGTCCACGTGAGGTGATCAGCATCGACTTCGTAGCGGCCAGAGTTAAAGAGGTGGATTAGTTGTGCCGCAAATCTGATCGAGCCTGTGGCGAAGACGGAGGCTGGGAAGAAAAGATCCGGGATCGTGAACGGTTGCCCTGGCATCGTAACGAGCCAGCGCCAACCCAGCGCGCTGACGAGCGCGAACCCAATCCAGAGGAGGAATTCAATCACTGCAAGGGTGAGTCGGCGCCAATCGGGAAGAATCGTGATCACTACCCCATCCGGCCGGAGGTCCACGATGAAATTCCGAAACGTTGCCCGCGGCGGATAGGAGAGCGTGTGGGTTGCCTGAGTCATGCCGCGAGACTCCCCGAATCACATGGTGGGTCAGATCCGAAGCGTCCTGCCAGCCCGGGCATCGGCGACGAGGGTGAGCAGATCATCACCTCCGCTCGGGCACGTCAGCTCGCCCAACTCTTTCAAAAGCACATCATTTAACTTGGGTGCGCCCTTCACAATCAGGATGAAATCCCGCCCGTCAGTGTACTTGTCTTCAACTTTCCGCCAGGGGCTGATCAATGATGCGTGCTTCAGAGCGAGCATTGCCTCGACGCTGGGGATCGCGATGCGCTCGCCGCCGATTTTGACCACGTCCGTCATCTTGAGGATGCGCTTGAACAACAGAGATGACGTTGGCTTGATTACATCAATTGCTTCATGGTCCGTATCTTTGAAGCGCGAGACGACGGGATGGTCTTCAACCGTCAAATGAGGGTATGCGTGCGAGATTAGATCCACGACCTTTTTTGGTTTTTCAGCAACGATGTCGATGTCCACCGTTGCGCGCGGGCGGCCGGTGCGGGCGTTTACCGCATGGCCGCCGACCAGGACCGCCTTTAGATTTGCCTTGTTCAGGTGGCTGAAAAGCTCATCTGGCTGAATCTCCCGACCCTGCGCCATCGATAGCCTCATTCCCATCGCCAGGTCCGCGACGGTATCCGGAGCACGTTCCGCAATTGGAAACTGAACGGTTGTCATCGCGAGTATCCTGAGCGTTGGTGAATTATACCACAGTCGATTCACTCCACCCCAATATCCTCATTCCACAATTCCGGATGCTCCTTGATGAAATGGCCCATCATTTCGATGCATTCGCTGTCGTGCAGGTCGGTCAGGTCGATGCCCTGGCTGCGCATGAAGTCAGGGGAGTCGCCGGCTTTGCCGTGGCCGCCGTGGAAGTTGACGGATTCGCCGACGATCACCCTGGGGATGCCGAATTGCACCGCGGCGCCGCTGCACAGGAAGCAGGGCATGAGCGTGCTGTAGAGGATCGTGTCTTTATAGGTCTTCTGACGGCCGGCGTTTTTGAGACAATCGATCTCGGCGTGGGCCATCGGATCGCCCTGCTGCACGCGGCGATTGTGGCCGCGGCCGATGATCTGGCCGTTGCGCACCAGCACCGATCCGATCGGCAGGCCGCCTTCGGACAGGCCGAGCTTCGCTTCATCGATGGCGGCGCGGAGGAATGGGTCGATCCGCAGCGGCCCATTA
>DASZQE010000133.1:0-4919 GCA_035550175.1 Phycisphaerales bacterium
CGCTTCGCCCCCACCACGCCCGCGCCCGGAATGCTCTTCAGATGGTTCGCCAGCCGCTCGCGCCAATCCGTCGGCTGGATCGCGTCATCCTTGACATTCATCCCGCGCACGAAAACCACGTCCCCGCTCGCCTCGCACCGCCGGCTCGCACGAAGACTTCCCGCAGCCTGCTCCGTCTGCATTTCCAGTTGCGTCATGGCGCACCGTCCTTGTTTCTCAAGGCGCGAACGTCCGCGCGCTACTGACGAAACTCGCCGTCGAATTCCGCCGGCACGCCCGCATCATCATCCTCATCATCCCCCCTGCTTCCCTTGCGCTTCACCGTGCGGACCTCAGGCATGTGCCGCTCATCATCCGCTTCAAACGGGCTTTCCCCCGTCTCGCCCAATGCCTCATCCTCTTCCCGAAGTTGCTCGTCCATCGGCCGCTCAAACACCGTGCCGCTCTTCTCCGCTTCCGCTTCCAGCCGCTTCATTTCCTCCCACTCCTCCATCGTGATGATCACCTCGCGCGCCACGCTGCCCTTGTGATCACCCAGAATCCCCGCGCGCCCCATCTGATCCACCAGCCTGCTCGCGCGCGTGTACCCGATCGCCAGTCTCCGCTGCAAAAGACTCACGCTCCCGCGTCCGCTTTCGATCATGATCTTCACCGCGTCATCGAACATCGGGTCGCGCTCGTGCGGTGACACGCCCTCATCGTTCCCCTCGCCGTCGTCCGTGATTGACCGCAGCGTCAATAAACTCCGCTCGAAGTTCGGCGTCGCCACTGTCTTCATGAAGTTCACCACCCGCCGCGCTTCCTCGCTGCTCACCAGCGTGCCCTGCGCGCGCCGCACTTCGGAAGTCTGCGGCGTCAGGAACAGCATGTCTCCCTGCCCCAGCAGCAGTTCCGCGCCTTTCTGGTCCAGCACGATTCGGCTGTCCATGCCGCTCGCCACCTTGAAGCTCACCCGGCACGGCATGTTCGCCTTGATCAATCCCGTCACCACGTTCGCCTGCGGCCGCTGCGTCGCCAGCACCAGGTGAATGCCCACCGCTCGCGCCTTCTGCGCAATGCGCACGATCGAATGCTCCGCCTCCCGATTCGTCAGAATCAGATCCGCCAATTCATCAATGATGAACACGATGTACGGCATCTTCTTCGGAATCTTCGCCCGCTCAAGGTCGTTCTCCGGCTTGAAGACCGCGTACTTCTCCTCGTCCGTCATCGCGTTGTAAGAAGCGATGTCTCGTACCTCCGCTTCGCGCAGAAGCTCATACCGCTCTTCCATCTTCGTGACCGCCCACTCCAGAATCGCCGACGCCTTCCCGCTTTCCGTCACCACCGGGCACATCAAATGCGGAATCTCCGCGAACTGGCTCAGTTCCACCATCTTCGGGTCCACCAGCACCAGTTTCAGTTCATCCGGCCGCTTCGTGTACAGCCAGCCCATGATGATCGTGTTGATGCACACGCTCTTGCCGCTGCCCGTCGTCCCTGCGATCAGCATGTGCGGCATCCGCGTCAGGTCCGCCACCAAAGGTTCGCCCGATGCATCTTTCCCAAGGAACATCGGCAGCATCATCTTCTCCGCGTGTCCGCTGCTCATCAGCTCCTTCAGGCGCACGCGCTCCTTGTTGTTGTTCGGCACTTCGATCCCCACCGTCGTCTTTCCCGCCATGTTCGGCACGATGCGGATGTTCTGCGCGCTCAGCGCCCGAGCAATGTCGCTCGACACCGCCGTCACTTTCGCCACCTTCGTCCCCGGCGCAAGCTGCACGCTGTACAGCGTCACCACCGGCCCGCTCTCGATGCCCGCCACTTCGCCGTCGATCCCGTATTCCTGCAGCGCGCCTTCCAGACGCTGCGCCTGCGACCGCACGTAGTCTTCCATCTTCTCGCTGAAATTGCTTTCCGGGTCCGCGAGCAATTCCAGCGTCGGGAACTTATATCCCTCGAAATTCTCTTCACGCGGAATGTCCTCGTCACGCGCCACCACCTGTGTCGCCCCACCGATTCGCACCGGCAGCTGCGCAATCTTCGCTTTCAATTCCTCCGCCGTCAGCTTCGGTCGCCCGCTCGGCGTGGTTTCAGCTTCTTCCTCTGCCTTCACCACGTGCTCATCCGGATCAAACTGCTCCACCGCGCCCACGCCCCCCGCATCCGGATCGATCACCGCCTTCTCGCTCGCGCTCTTCGGTCGCCTCGGCCGCAGCATGGTCATGCTTCCGCCGCTCTTCGTCCGCCCCACGCCCTCAACCGCAAGTTCAGGCCGCTTCCAGTTCGGCAGCGAAACCTTCGGCAGCTTCACCTTCTTCGCCAGCCACATCGCCCGCAACGTCGCGCCCGGAATCGCCAGCACCACCTGCTCAATCGCCAGCAATCCGCCGACTCCCAATGCGAACATCACGATCACAAAACTCCCCACCGGCCCGAATCTCGGCAGCAATTCCCCCATCACCGCGTGCGCCGTCAGTCCCGCCGGTGCGCCCACCAGCGGCCCCGTGTTCGGCAGGAACAACTGATGCAGGCACGAAAAGCTCAGCGACATCATCACCACCCCGATCGCCCGCAGCAGCGTCTGATTCACTCGTTCCCCCCTGACGGTCAGCACCAGGTACACCCCTGTGCAGATCAGCGCCACCCACACCCCGGTGCCGATCACCCAGTACCCCCAATAGCTCACGATCGCTCCCGCTCGCCCGCACAGGTTCGTCACATGCGCGTTCTGCACCGCCACCACGTGCGATGGCGCGTCCGATGAACTGAACGAAATCAACGACAGCGCGACAAACACCCACACTGTCGCCGCCAGCAGCCACAGCGCCCGCTTGATAGCGAGCATCCCGCTGCCATCGCTCGCCTGCGATGAACTCTTCCTCACTCTTTTGCGCGCGCGATCGCCTGCCTCACTTCGTGCCATAGTCCCCTCATATCGGCTCGCACCCGGCCTCTTGGCCCACATTCCGTGGCCGCGCAATTTTCGCCGATCAATTCGCAAATCACAGCCGCTGCCTCACTTCCATGCCCAAGGAACAAGAAAAATCCAAGCCGTGCTCGGAGTATCAGATCCGCCTCACAATCTCATTCCCTTCCGTTCGCCATACCGAGTGACTTCGCGAGCATCATTATTGATCATGCTTCGGCTGGGCGGACCCCGCGACCGGATCACCCGTGATTTCTCCCGCCTGGTAAATCACCACCGGCGCATTCCCGCCCTTCGCGTTCGGTAGCTTCGGTAGCGTCGCCACCTGTTCCTCCGTGAACATTCCATACAGCGTCTTCATCGTCCGTTCATCCAGTTCCGTCCGCCTCTCATACGCTCTCTTGATCGGCCCCACGTCGCGGCCCATGTCTTGCTCCGAATGATCACCCTGCATCTCCTTCTTCATCTGCTCATAAGGCCTGCGGATCTCCTCGCCTTCATGCACAATCGTCGTTTGCCGAATCTCTTCATTCATCACCGCCAGTTCAGCTTCATACTGCTCACGCATCGAAGCCATCCGCGACTTCTGCTCGTCCGTCAATCCGTCAAGCTTCGCAGCCTTGTCAAATGCCCGCTGTGCACGAGTCATCCCATAAATCCTCGGGTGAAACGCCCTCTGCGCCGCCTTCGCAAACGCGCTTCCTGCCTCCCCGCCCATCGTCGTCGCAAGTTCATCTGCAAACCGAATGTTCAGATCTCGCAATGCCTCGCGCGAAGTCGATGCTCGGTCCGCAATCGCTGATGCCTTGTCCAGATCATTCTTCTTCAGCGCTTCGCTGATCTTCTTCTCCGCCTGGTCCACCGCGTCATTCCTCCGAATGATCGCGTCGTTCAATTGCATCTCATAATCCGAAAGCTCACGATCCACCTCAGCTTTCTTCTCCGTCGGCACCTGCACCGTGTTCACCACCTTGAACAAGTCCGTCTGCTCCCCGTCCAATCGCCCGTTCGGCAGCGATTTCTTCCGCAGCAGCGCCCGCTCCAGTCCCGGCCACAAATCCACCTGCCCCGGCGAAATCCGCGACTGCGCATCCTGCACAAATTGCGCGCGAAGTTTCGCTTTGTCCTTCGAGAATGCTTCCGCTTCCTTCGTCATCTTGTCCATTCGCGCTTGGATCTCTTCCGGTCCGTGCGGCTCCGGGTCACTGCCTGCACTTTTCTTCTGCTCTTCAAGCTGCTTCTCGATCTTCGCCTTCACCGCCTCCGCCACCTTCTTCGCTTGCTCTTCCAGTGCCTTCCTTTGCTCGGGCGTCAACTCCTTGCCCTCAGGCCCCGCGACTTGAATCTGCACGCCGACATTTGAATTCACCCCGCCATCACCTCCACCTTGTCCATCCCCGCCCTCCGTCACATCGGAATTCACTCCGATCATCACCGTCGTCCCTGCGCCCTCAACGTCCCCATCGCCAAGATCCCCCAGATCAAATCCGCCGAAACCCGGCTGATCATCATCACCAAAGTTCCCTTCATCCCCCGTTCCGAACATGAACATGCCCGGCATCTGCTTCGGAAACTTCTCGTCAATCAGTTTCTTGAACGCAATCAGATACTCATCCACCATCGTGCGGATCATCTGCTCCTGCATCGTGTCCAGTCGCAGTTTGTCACGCATCACAGGAATGTCCGTCCGGACAAAATCCGGTTGCTTCAGCGCAAAAAGATCAGGCCCCGTCGAGATAAACGTCATCTCGCCTCCCGAACCGTCATCGGATTTGGTCACCATCACCGCCCCTTGCCCCTGCGCCCTCTCGCCGAATAAACCTTGGCTTAGTGCCGCCGCCGACAAAACAAACCCCATCGACAACACACCCACGCCGCCGTTCTTCATCCGCTTCATGTCCTTGCCCTTCTTGCTGATCGCTGAATTGAACTACGCACCGTCTGCCGAAATCCCGTCCCGCTCTCGCATGCTCGCTCTTGACCTCTGATACGCTCGCGCAGCCGTTCTGAC
>DASZQE010000134.1:0-4376 GCA_035550175.1 Phycisphaerales bacterium
ATCGGCACCGGGAAGAATCGACGCCTGTTGATAGGATTTTTGGGCATCATCGAACTGACCGAGCCGACATTGGGCATCGCCCAAGGCGCGCCAGAGCGAACTCCGCTGGCGATAGAGTGCGGACAATCGCGGTGAGAGGTCCTGAATGTCGGCCAATCCTTCGGCGTCTGCGAGCACCTTCTGCATGACCTGAATGTATGCCGTGTCGTACCCGAGCTGAGCCAGGGAGCTCGCAAGCGACCACCGGGCCATCATTCGAGGGCCGGTTTCCACGGATTGCTCATCGGCGATGTGATCGAATCGTCCGAGGTAGGCCACTGCGCGCATCCAATCGTTGGATGCTTCGAGGGAAATGCCAACGCGAAAAAGGACTTCGACGTTTTCCGGATCGAGTTGCAGCAACTTGATGTACAGATCGCGAGCTTTCGCCGGCTGTTGCTCCATTTCGTATGCGTGCGCAAGCTCACGAAGAATCGGCACGCTGCGAGGATCGAGCTTCTGGGCCTTCTGAAGATCAATGATGGCGCTCAGCGTGCGATTGTCGAGCAAAGCCAGTTTCCCGCGAGCGTACAACTTCAAGGCATTCGCGGCCATTTCATCGGACACGTCCGGCTGATCGGCACTCGTCGTTTCGGCGTTCAGCTTGAGCTCGGCCTGGGCAATGGTTTCAGGCAGAGACACAAACGCATGCGGATCATCACTTGCCCATCGGCGGACAGCACTTGATTCAAGCCCCGGAGGAACCGGAAGCTGGGATGTTTCCGACCGCGCCGATTTATTTTTCGATTCGAGGCGAGCTGCATCGGAACTTGCCGAGGAGAGGTTTGAGTCCGAGGCGGTGGTTAAGCCGGGATTGGCACATCCGATGACCGAGCATGCAATGCCGCCAAGCAGCGTGATGGTTGCCGACCGCAGGTTCCGCTGTCCGAAGCGTCTCGGTGCTGTGCGGGCGAGGCAGTCGCTGCTCATCAGTTTCATGCCCGTGCCTTCTTGCCCGGCTTGCTTGATCCGTTTCTGGAGACTTTCCTTGGTGAGGCGGATTTAGCGCCACGTTCTTCCACCCATGCCTGAAGGGCGTGGTGCGCAGCGACTCCCTTTCCAGCCTTGATGTGGTGCGTGAGCCAGTTTGCAAGATCTTCAACAGTCACGGTGTCGTCACAGACAGCAGCCTTGCGAAGTTTCTGGCGAAGCTGCTCATCGGCAGGAACGGCGTGGGTGTCGAATGCCAACAGCAAGACGCGCGCAGCAACGTAGGGGACCATTCCGTCAATGGACTCAATGTATTTCTTTGCCTCGCGCTTCCCGCCCTTGGAGACTGATTCGAGGGTCATCGCATGCTCACGGGCGAAAATGGCCCTGAGCACGGTGCGCAAGCGCTGACAGCGTTCCATTGCGAGCGGATACCGGGCGCCGATCCAGCTCACGATTTCCTCGGGCATGCACACGCGCAGATCATTGAAGTCGACGACATTCTGCAGAATCTTCTCGCGAGCAGCCATCGCCTTGTCGGTGGTGGATTCCCACAGAAGGAAGGAAAACACCAACGTGCCGATCGGATCGCCCGATGTGTCCTCAGACGGTTCTGGCGCACCGGCACCGTCGATGCTTTTCATCAGTGAGGCAAACTTCTTGGGCGAGATTCCCGCGTGTTTCACCATGGAGATCCTCCAGAATTCGATTCGTGATTCCTCTTTTCGTCATCTCCGCCGAGTGGTTCGTTGAGGGGTTGTGAGTTTTCCGCGACGTGCTGAATGGTCTCCATCATTTCCGCGTGGCGCTTCAACGAGTCATCCAATTTCCAGACCAATCTGGGGAGGCGCTTGAAGGGCAGTGATTTCGCCAGATGTCGCTGAATGTGGCCCGTGGCAGCCTCGAGCCCGTGCAGCGTGGTCTGCTCATAATTGTGCGGAAGCACACTGATAAAAACGGCAGCCTGGGAAATGTCCGGCGTGACTTCCACTTTTGTGACAGACACAAGGCCGCGAATGCGAGGATCATTCAGGCCGCGCACGAGCATTTCCTGCACGGCCCGCCGCAACACGCTTGAAACTTGTTCCAAATGGACCGACATGCGCGATGGCGCCTCCCAATCTCAATCAAAGCTTCCGCTGAACAACCTTGGTCCGGTAGCACTCGAGGACATCGCCGACCTTGATGTCGTTGTAGCCGTCGATGAGCATGCCGCACTCCTGACCCTGACGGACTTCCTTGGCGTCGTCCTTGAAGCGTTTGAGTTGCTGCAGACGGCGGTCCTTTTCGATGACGATGTCGTTGCGAGTCACACGAATCTGGGCGTTGCGTTCGATCACGCCATCGGTCACGTAGCAACCAGCCACCATGCCGACCTTGGAAATCTTGAACACGTCGCGGACTTCGGCGTGGCCGAGGACTTCGAGCTTGAGTTCCGGCTCAAGGAGACCTTCGGCGGCCTTGGTGACATCATCGATCAGGTCATAGATGACGTCATAGAAGCGCACTTCGACGGATTTATCTTCAGCAGCCCGGCGGGCCGGCGCGGAGGCCGTGACGTTGAAGCCGACAATGATGGCGCCGGTGGCGGCAGCGAGTGACACATCGGATTCGTTGATGCCGCCGACGGCAATGTGCTTCACAGACACATCGATCTCGTCCGACTTGATCTTGCCGATCGATGCGGCCAAGGTTTCCACCGAGCCTTGCACGTCGGCCTTCACCACCATGGCCAATTCCTTGCGGCCCTGAGCTGCGAGGTGCTGGTAGATATTGTCGAGCGTGACTTTTTCCTTCACGAGTGATTTCTGTCGCTCGATTGACTTGCGTTCGGCGGCGGCGCCTTCAGCGGCACGCAGGTCATCGGTCACGTAGAAGCGATCGCCGGCGTTGGGGACTTCATCAAGACCTGAAATCGCAACGGGCACGGAAGGCTCAGCCTCGTTGATGCGTTCACCACGATCGTTCACGACGTCTCGCACACGCCCGTACGCCCGGCCGACCACCACGATATCACCCTTGTGGAGCGTACCCTGCTGGACAAGCACGCGGGCGACTGCACCGCGGCCTTCTTCAAGCGAGGCCTCCAAGACGGTGCCGTTGGCAGGTCCGCCGAAGTCGGCCTTGAAGTCGCGGAGCTGGGCCTGATAGTCGAGCACTTCGAGCAGGTCGTTGATGCCCTGATTGTTCACGGCGCTGGTCTTCACGAGTTCGGTATCACCACCCCATTCCACGGGATTGAGTCCGTGCTCAGCAAGCTGACCGTAGATCCGCTGGAGGTTGGAGGGCGTGGCTTCGGGCTTATCGATCTTGTTGAGCGCGACAACGATGGGGACGCCGGCGGCCTTGGCGTGATTGATCGATTCCACGGTTTGCGGCATCACACCGTCATCCGCCGCGACGACAAGCACCACGATGTCCGTGACTTTGGCGCCGCGCTCACGCATGGCGGTGAAGGCTTCGTGGCCCGGCGTATCAATGAAGGTGACATGGTGAGTCTGATCGCCGACTTTCACAGGCACCTGGAAGGCGCTTGTGGCCTGCGTGATGCCGCCGGCTTCCTGAGCCGCGACGTTGGCGTGGCGAATCTTGTCGAGCAGCGTGGTCTTGCCGTGATCGACGTGACCCAGAATCGTGACCACGGGACTTCGGCGGCGTTCATCCACAACTTCGCGTTTGGCGAGTTGTTCGCTGATTTCCTGTTCCGCGGACAACTGAGCGTTGACGACCAACTCGATGTTGTGCTCCATCATCAGGGACACAGCCGCGTCCGTCGGAAGCGTGGAATTGATCGTCACCATACTTCCCTTCATCATGAGTTCACGAACGATGTCCACAGCTTTCATGCCGGTTGCGGCAGAAAGACTCTTGACGGTGATGGGCTCGGAGACGGTGACCTGCCCGCCGGATTCAGCGGCGGAAACAGCACGATGACCTGCACCGGTGCTCTTTTTCAGATTGTCGCGACGTGCAGCCTTGAAGAAGCCGCCGGCGCGATTCAGGCGGTTTTCTCGTTCAAGCAAATCCTGCTCACGCCAATTGAAGCCCTGACGCTCATTTTCGTCGGCCATGGCCATGCGAGAGGACTTGCCCATGGGCATTTCCTCGCCGCGCAAGTTCGTGGCATTGCTCATGCGGCGCTTATTGCGGCGCGAACCACGATCGCCAGAATCGGGTGTCGGCATATCCATCGGGGACATGGGCCCCGTGCCGCGTCCAGTGCGCGTGCCTGGACGACCGCCGCCACCGGGCATGCTGCGCTTGGGCGGCGCGATCACTTCAGGCGATTCGACGCGAATGATCTTGGGACCAGCGAGCTTGGTCTTTGTAGGTTGAGAGAGCTGCGGACCTGCGGGCGAGACCACCTTCGGGCGCTCGGGGCGATTCATTACAGGCGGGGTTGATTG
>DASZQE010000135.1:0-2743 GCA_035550175.1 Phycisphaerales bacterium
CGATGGCGTGATCATCGGCACGCTGTACTTCTGACACACCGGTCCGCCTGCCAGACTCCGCGAACTCGCTACTTCCCCCAAGACCGCCGCCACGTGATCCTGCTGAATCAGCCGTGTCACCGTTGTGATGGATTCCTGCGCCTTGCCTTGATTGTCATACGTGATCAGTTCTATCTTTCGCCCCTTCACGCCGCCTGCCGCGTTGCGCTCCTCAACCGCGAGCTTGATGCCGTTGTCCGTCGAGACTCCGAACGTCGCCTCAGCGCCGGTCAGCGACGCATAATGGCCGACCTTGATCGCTCCTCCGCTTTCCGAATTGCCGGATTCTCCCGGCTTGGCCGTGGCGTTGTTGCTCCCCTGATTTCCGCAGCCCACAAGCGAGAGCAGGAAACCGGCAGCGAACAAAAATCCGAGGTTTCGCAGTCGGATGTTCCATGTGTTCATAGTCAGAAGTCTCCGGATCGCCCGTCAACGGCGAGTATCAAATCCACGAATGGCACGAATCGAAGCAAACGCAACTCCGCTCGGCGCGACAGACGAATCTTCATCCCGCTGCCGCGGATCGCCATCTTTTACTATACGGCCCGAAGTCGAAAAACGCACGTTTCAAGCCCGTACTGTGCGGATTCGTCAATGAAGCATTCCTTGCTGGACGATGAAGCATGGTTAGAATTGACCGCGCGTGTCCGGTCGCCGTTTCCGAATGCCCCTTCGCTGACAATGACGACACAAGCCTGGATCACCCTCGGCGTCCTTCTCTTGGTTCTGCTCTTGATGGCGCTCACAGGCATCGGCGCCGACCTCATCATGATCGCCGCCCTCACCGTGCTGCTCTGCACCGGGGTGCTCACCACCAAAGAAGCCTTCTCAGGATTCGCCAACGAAGGCATGCTCACCGTCGGCGTCCTCTTTGTCATCGCCGCCGCCATCCGCGAAACCGGCGGGTTCTCCTTCGTCACCCAGCGCCTGCTCGGCCGACCGAAAACCGTCGGCGCCGCGCAATCGCGCATGATGTTCCCCATCGCGATCATGAGCGGGTTCATGAACAACACGCCGCTCGTCGCCATGATGCTGCCCGTCGTCTCCGACTGGTGCAAAAAACTGCGCATGCCTCCGTCGAAGCTCATGATGCCCCTCAGCTTCGCCACCATCCTCGGCGGCCTCTGCACCCTCATCGGCACAAGCACCAACGTCGTCGTCAACGGTCTCTTCAAGGAATTTGAAGCCAGGCTCGGCGCCGCTGCCACTCATCCAAACGGCATGGGGATGTTCGGCATCGCCTTGGTCGGCCTGCCCTGCGCCGTCGCGGGCCTCGCCTACATGCTCTTCTTCAGCAAATGGCTTCTGCCCAATCGTCAGCCCGCCATCAGCCAGCTCGATGATCCCCGCCAATACACCGTCGAAATGCTCGTCGAGGAAAACAACGTCCTCGTCGGCAAAACCATCGAAGAAGCCGGCCTGCGCCATCTGCATGACATGTACCTCATGGAGATCGACCGCGATGGCGAAGTCATTCGCGCCGTCGGCCCCGAGCAGCGCTTGCTCGCCAACGATCGCCTCGTCTTCGTCGGCGTCGTCGATTCCGTTGCCGAACTCCAGAAACTTCGCGGCCTGCGCCCCGCCACCGATCAGGTCTTCAAGCTCAACAGCATGCGCTTCCAGCGGATGCTCGTGGAAGCCGTCGTTTCCAACTCTTGTCGAATCGTCGGCCAGACCATCCGCGAAAGCCGCTTCCGCACGCTCTACAACGCTGTCGTCATCGCCGTCGCCCGCAACGGTGAGCGCATCCGCAAGAAGATCGGCGACATTGAGGTCGAACCCGGCGACACGCTTCTGCTCGAAGCCGAGGAATCATTTCTCGAGCATCACCGCAACTCGCGTGATTTCTATCTCGTCAGCCAGATCAATGACTACTCGCCTCCTCGCTACGAACGCGCAGGCATCTCCCTGCTCATTCTCACAGGCATGGTCGTCGCCGCATCCTTTGAATGGCTCGACATGCTCACTGCCGCGCTCATCGCCGCGGGTCTGCTCATCGTCACCCGCTGCTGCTCAGCCACCATTGCCCGCCGAAGCATCGACTGGCAGATTCTCACTGTCATCGGCGCATCGTTCGGCCTCGGCAAAGCCATGGAAAAAACACTGCTCGCCGAAAAAATCGCGAGTTCGCTTGTCGGCACGGTCAGCCACAGTCCGCATCTCGTTCTCGCAATGGTCTACGCCTGCACCATGATCTTCACTGAGCTCATGTCCAACAATGCGGCCGCAGTCCTCATGTTCCCCATCGCCGTCTCCACCGCCGCAGCGTTGCACGTCAGCCCCCTGCCCTTCATCTTCGCCATCACCATCGCCGCCTCCTGCGGGTTCGCCACGCCCATCGGCTACCAGACCAACCTCATGGTCTACGGCCCCGGCGGATACAAATTCCTCGATTACCTCCGCTTCGGCGGGCCGCTCAACCTTCTCGTCGGAACGATCTGCATTTCGCTCGCACCTGTCATCTGGCCGTTCCACATGCCATGATTTTCTCTGCGTATCCTTCATGAACCTCTTGCTTTGGTCCATCGCCCAACTTGCGGATGAACTCGCTGACGGTCTCGCGCGCGAAGCCCGCCGTCTTGATGTCGAGCAAAGTGTGTACGGCCTCGATTCCCTCTCAGAACTCGAACTCCACCCCGTGCTCGAGCGCGTCTTTCTCGCCGCAGGCTACGGCGTGTTCCGTGAACAGCGCTATCCCGCAGAC
>DASZQE010000136.1:0-3480 GCA_035550175.1 Phycisphaerales bacterium
CGCGAGGAAGTGGACCGCATGGAATCCGAGGCTTTCACCCACGCCCGCGCCGACATGCACGCCCATCGCGTCATTGATCTGGCTGTCAACGCCGCCCTCGATGCCAAGTGGATCACCGAAGCCCTGACCCGCGTCTCCTCCGAACTCGATCCCGCCTATCGCGCAGAACTCGACGCCGCTCTCGCCAACCTTGATTCCTTCATCACCCGGTCCCGCACTGCTCCTGAATCTGTGGACGCCGACGCCTTCCACCGCGCCAAGGAACACCTCGATAAAACTTCGATGCGACTGCATGAAATCTCCATCCGCAAGAGTTTGCAATCAGGATGAATCACTTTTGGGGTGCCACTACTCAACACGAGTCTTCGAGTGATGAGTAGTGCCAGTGTGCATCTGCCGATGCTGTGCAAAACTGAATCTGCGAGCCGGGTCGTCTCTGTACCACAAGAATACTCTCACTTGATCTTCTGCCTCATCGTAGGGTCATCCTTCTGCGCTCTTTGCAGCCCCATGCACTGCGACGGGGGGCGTGGGACTTTCCGCAGCGAAACCCGTCATCATTCTTACATCGCAGTCCTGCGTTCGCAATCGTTCGCTAAAACCCACCCGCTGAGACCGTAAGAAGAACTGATTTTGAAACCGCGGATTCCCTGCTCTCGAAGCAGTTGCTTCAGTGTTGATAAGTTCCCCCTGTAATCAACGGGTGGCCAGTTCCATTTCCAAGACTCGCTGAACCGATCGGCTTCGGCCGTCACAATGTCGTCGGGATCGACTTCTGTGATATCGAAGAGAATGTTGTGATTGAGGACGTTTTCAAAGTGATGCGCGATCACACCGGCAAACACCACATCCGTCAGCTCAGAATCGTCAGCATTGCCAGTTCGGGTGTGCAGGATCAATTGTCGCTCTTCACAATTTACTGTGTATGCAAACACGTGATTATCATGAATCGAGCGCATGGAAGATCACCTCAGAAAGTGCATATTTGAGACACGAGCATGTTGTATTCACAATTCTTTGTCAGGTTTCCTGCGCATGAGTTGAGGACTCGTTGCGATGATCTCCCGATCCATCGCCTCATACTCCTTCGACCGCCGCTCCTCCGAAAAGTGCGTCGGTCGTTCGTTGCAATTTGCGTGCAGATGTCCCCCGCACGTTCCGCACAGAATCCAGATGAAATACCTGCCTGCAACAGGATTCGTAAACCACCCCGACATGGTTCCACCACCGCACTTCGCGCAAGGTAAATCGTCCAGTTGTCCGGCCTCAACCAGCTTCAAAATCTCAGCCGCATGCATACGCTCGCTCTGGCTCATCCCACGATCATCTTCCACGCCGCCGACAACCTCAACTGCATGTGTGCAAATGAGCGGAGAGTGAGGACGGTGGGGCGGGGAGGGTGCAGTCGGGGACGTTCCCCCGACACCTGATAGCCTTTTTCCTCCCTAGTGCCTCGTGCCTAATGCCTATTGCCTTCTCCAAAAAAAACCACCCCGGCTTTCACCGAGGTGGTTGAAACGATTCTTTATTCTGGCTCCTGGATGCTGGCTCCTGGCTCCTTCCCCCTCACATCGAACTCATCTCTTCCTCTTCCGTCGCTTCCGCGCCGTTGAGATTGTCCGATGACATCACTTCCACGACCGCATCCGCACGCTCAGCCCCCAGTGCCTCAGCGGTCTCCGCAGCCTCAGCCATCATGGATTCTTCATCCTCGATTTCCGAGGCAGGCGGCTCAGCGAGCTTGGTCACCTTCATCTTCACGTACGGATCAAAGCCCGTGCCCGCAGGAATCAGGTGGCCGAGCAGCACGTTCTCCTTCAGGCCTTCCAGCGTGTCAATCGCGCCGCGCAACGCAGCTTCGGTGAGCACCTTGGTGGTTTCCTGGAACGAAGCGCCCGAGAGGAAACTTTCGCTCTGCAGCGAAGCCTTCGTGATGCCCAGAAGCAGCGTCTTGGCGGATGCGGGCTTGGGCTTGCGCGTCTTTGCGCCGGTCTTGCCTTCGCTTTCCGCCAGTGCGTTCGCCTCGCGGGCCTCATCCTTCGTCACCAGCGCCTCCTTCGGAAGCGTCGTGTCGCCCGGTTCGGTCACCTTGAGCATGTTGTTGAGCTTCTCGTTGGCTTCGCGGAAGTTGAACTTGTCCACGACTTCATTCGGGAGCAACGCCGTGTCGCCCGGCGTCAGCACGCGAACCTTGCTGAGCATGCTGCGCAGCGTGACTTCAATGTGCTTGTCCGAAATCGGCACGCCTTGGGCGCGGTACACGTTCTGCACTTCATCGAGCATGTAGGTGTACAGCGCGTCCTCGCCCTTGATTCGCAGGATGTCGCCCGGAATCAGCGGACCTTCGGTCAGCGGATCGCCGGCTTCCACGTAGTCGCCCGTGTGCACCAGCAGGTGCTTGCCCTGCGGAACGTGGTGATCGTGCTCGATTGCGGAATCGGAAATCACGCGGATCGTCATCTTGCCCTTCCGCTTGTCGGAATGAAGCTCGACGCGGCCGCTGATTTCCGCCGTCACCGCCGGATCCTTCGGCGTGCGTGCCTCGAAGATTTCCGTCACGCGCGGCAAACCGCCGACGATGTCCGCAGAGCCGGCCACTTCCTTCGGCTGACGCGCGAGCATCTGGCCGATCTTGATTTCCTGGCCTTCTTCCACTTCGATGCGGGCCTTGGCCGGCAGGTGGTGGAAGTCGAGAATCTGGCCCGATCCGTCTTCGATGATGATCTGCGGATGCTTCTCGCCCGTGTGCTCGATGACGATCAATTCGCGGACCTTGCCGCTCTTGCTCGCCTCCTCGCGCACGGTCTCGCCGACTTCAATGTCCTTGAAGCGGATCTTTCCGCTCTTCTCCGCGAGAATCGGCGTGCGGTGCGGATCCCACTCAACCATGAGTTGGCCCTTCTTCACCTTCTCGCCGTTGCGAACCTTCATCACGGCTCCATACGGAACCTTGAACTTCTCAAGCTCGCGGCCCTTGTCATCGTGGACTGCGATTTCACCGTTGCGCTTCAGCGCGACGACGCTTGTGCCTTCCGGCATCTCGACCTCGACTTCATTGCAGTCGCGGATCTGAACCAGACCGCCGTGGCTGGCCTTGTGGCTCGTCTCCACCAGGCCGCGGGCCGCGATGCCACCCGTGTGGAACGTGCGCATCGTCAACTGCGTGCCCGGCTCGCCGATTGATTGCGCCGCAATCGTGCCGACCGCCAGGCCTTCTTCCACGCGCTGGCCGCTGCTCATGTCCATGCCGTAGCACATGCAGCAGATGCCCTTGCCTGTTTCGCACGTCAGCGGACTGCGCACCTGCACGCTGTCGATGCCGAGTTTCTCGATCTTCAGCGCGATCTCCATCGTGATCAGGTCGTTCTCCGACACGATCACCTCATCCGTCATCGGGTTCACGATGGTCTGGCGGCTTGTCCGGCCGATGATCGCTTCGCGCAGAGGCACGTCCACTTCCTCGCCCTTGTAGATCGCGCG
>DASZQE010000137.1:0-5710 GCA_035550175.1 Phycisphaerales bacterium
GACGAACATGATCATTGACGTACGGACATATAGCTGGACGAATCTGGATCAACTTGGCAGACACATGGCGGATCGGCTGATGGACCGCCAGGGGGAACGATGGACGCCTGTGGACGCGAGCGCGACGGCGCATGAACGGGCGATGGGGTGCGTGGACGGAGCGCTGGTGATGGGATTCCGGAGCGAGCGGCTCGGGGCGCGAATTCCGAATGAATTGGTAGCTGAGTTCGTGGGCAAGGCTCCGCAGAAGCGAGCGGGGATTGCGGGCATTGATCCGACGAGCGCAGATGCGATGGATGAGATTCGTCGCGCTGCGGGAATGGGGTTGGTGGGTGTTTCGGTTTCGCCAAGCTGCCAGGGATTTCACCCGGCGCATTCATCGGCGATGCGGCTGTATGACGAGTGCGTAAAGCGCGGGATGCCGGTGTTCATCAGCGGGCTTGATCCGCTGACGGCAGGTGCGGAGATGGAATTCGGCAGGCCGGGCCTGTGGGATGAGGTGGCGAGGAGTTTTCCGGAGCTGAGAATTGTGGTGAGCCAGCTCGGGCATCCGTGGGTGGATGAGACGCTGGTGCTGCTCTCGAAGCATCATCACGTGTATGCGGATATTTCGGGCGTGGCGAGCCGGCCGTGGCAGCTTTACAACGCGCTGCTGAGCGCTACGAGTTTCGGCGTGATGGACAAACTGCTGTTTGCGTCGGGATTCCCGTATGAAGTGCCGAGCAAGACGATTGAGACCATGTACAGCGTGAATGCGTTTGCGCATGGGACACAGTTGCCGACGGTTCCGCGGGCACAGATCCGAGGGATTGTGGAGCGAAATGCGGCGGAGTGCCTGGGGATCGAGACGGGATTTGCGGCGAGCGAAGCGAGCAGGATCGCGGCGGGCGGCGGGGCTTCGGGCGAAAGCCGGGAGATGGAGTGGGAGATTCTGCTGCGGAACGAGGCGCGCGGGACGCGGCAGAATTCGTAACATGCTCGCATGAGCACATTCACAACCCACCCAAGCATGGAACTGCGACGAGTGAGCGGGAATTTTTGCTGCGCGCTGAGGAGAGGACTGCGAACATGTGCGGTTGCTGCGACGATGGCTTTTGTGTTGAGCGGATGCGCGTGGATTGAGGGCGGAGGGGGAAATCTGGAAGTGCGATCGCTGGGGCATGAGCGGGTGGCGCTCGGGGGGAGTTTTGAGTATGCGTACTATGAGACGCCCAAAGCGGAGCAAGCGAGTTTTCTGCTGAGCGATGTTTCGCCTGACAAGATGATGGAGGGCGGAGTGCAGAACGCGCGGGTGATGCACATTGAACTGCTGTGGCAGCCAATGGCTGGGAAGACGCCGCTTGATCCGACGGCGACGAACGCGAGCGTGCGGTATGTGATCGTGAGCGAAGGTGAGGTGGGGATTTATGTGGGCGCGGGGTTCGCAACGGTGAGCGGAACGCCGGGAGATGAGACGCTGAGTTTGAGCGTGCATGACGCTTCGATGGAGTTGGCGGAGCACACAGCGGGATTCAGGGACTTGCTGAGTCCGGGGGAGTTAAGCGGAAGCTTCACCGCGAAGAAGAGCGAAGAGAAGGCGAAGAAGCTGCACTATGGCGTGAGCCAGGTGGTGACGAATACGCTGGGTACGAGCCGCTTTGTGATGAGGTAGAGGACACAGCACCCAGAACCCAGAACCCAGGAGCCAGGAGAGAAGAAGAAAGCCCAACAAGCTATTGATAGAGCTTGGCGAAATCCTGCCAGAAGGTGGGATAGGATTTTTTGACGCACGCCGGATTGCGGATAGCGATGTTGGGGCGGACGAGGCCGAGGACGGCGAAGGCCATGGCGATGCGGTGATCGTTGTAGGTTTCGATGGTGGCGGGATGATCGTGACGGGTGGAGGGATCGATGGTGATCCAGTCATCGCCGGTGGCGATGGTGCAGCCGATGCGGCGGAGTTCGGCAGCGAGGGCGGTGAGGCGGTCGGATTCTTTGTAGCGGAGGGTGCGGAGGCCGGTGATGGTTGAGCGACCGTTGCAAACTGCACAGAGGGCTGCCAATGTGACGGCTGCATCCGGCATTGAAGACATATCACAGTCAACCCCGTTCAGCGCACTCTCGGATCGGACAAACAGAGATGCCCTTTGTGTTTGAACAAAGGCACCCATCTGTTCAAGAATTTCGGGAAACTGCCAATCACCCTGCCAATTTGTGAATGATTCATCAACTGTCTTGGGCAGGATGACTCGAACACTGCCTGAATATGCCATCGCAGCTGCGGCGAACCAATAGGTCGCGCTGGTGGCATCGGGCTCAACAATGATCCGATCATTCTTGACAGTTTGGAAAGGAATTCGGACGGAGTCAGCCTCATCCTGCACACTAATTCCGGCAGCACGCATGACATTCTTAGTCAGTTCAACATATGTCCGACTCGTCAAAGGCGCGGTGAAATTGATCTTCAGCCCACGCTCGAGACAAGGCGCAATGAGCATGAGTGCCGAAATGAACTGGCTTGAATGAGTAGCACCAACGGAGACTTCCCCACCGCGAATCCGCGAACTTGCCAAAATTCTTACAGGGAGTTTTCCATCACCATCGGTGTATTCGATTGATGCACCGAGTTGGCGGAGCAATTCAACACCTTCGGAAATTGGGCGCTGTCGCATGCACGAAGACGCATCAATTGATACATCTTCAGTGGCCAAGCAAGCCGCCGCCATAAGGAACCTTGTTGGTGCTGCTCCTTCGCCCATGACGAGTTTCCCACCGCGAGGGAAGCGGCCTTGGACCCCATCCACCCAAATTTCAGAAGGCGATTCATAATGGCTGTGAAATACCGCACCCAGGTGCTCAAGCGCGAATCGCAGGTTCTGTGTATCTTCATTTATGCCAGGTCTGATGACCCACCCACTACGAAGAGCCGCCAGCATATAGGCACGACAGGTGATGGATTTGCTGCCGGGTGGCGTGATGGAGACGTTGAAGGGTTTGCTTAATTGTTGAATCGGCAACGGATCTGGAAGTTGATCCAATGGCACTGTGTAGTCAATCATTGTTCACCACAGAATGCGAGGAACAACACGGAGCAGATGGCGGATCAATCTTCCTTGCGGAACACGGCGACGATGTCTTCGACGGGGACGACGAAGAGGCGGTTGTCGCCTTCGAAATCGACGGGGATGGCGTTCTTTGGGTTGAAGAGGACGCGATCGTACTGGTGGATGGGGTAGCCGTTGTCGTCTTTTTCGAGGAGCGCGGAGATGGCGACGATTCGGCCGGTGATGGTGGGGATTTCAATTTTGTCGGGGAGGTGGATGCCGGACTTGGTCTGCTTTTTGTCCTCATCTTTGCGGACGAGGACGCGCTTGCCGAGGGGTTCAATGGTTTCGAGACGAGTGCGGGTGGTGGGTTTGGAGTCGGTCATAGTGAAAGCCTTGAGTGGTGTGGTCAAGTGTAGGGGCGAAGGGAGGAGACTGTAAGAGGTTGAGGGAGAACGCAGAATCCAGAACCCAAGACCCAGAATTGAAGAGAAGAAGGGATCCTCGCAAAGTGCGGCAATTCGTTGCGCACAGGTGTCGAGGCGTCGATGCAGGTCGTACTTCGGGGCCGTGGACGGCCCGGCTCGCTCCAATCCCGCTGGCTAAACCGCTCCCTCACTGGCGCGGCTCGTCAGAATAGAAGGTCATTGACAGAGTTGAAGCGGCGCGGTGAGGTAGCGGGACTATGAAGACGCAGTTGCACGGGTTGATTCGGGACGTGGCGGATTTTCCGAAGAAGGGAATTTTGTACAAGGACATTACCCCGCTGTTGGGTGACGCGGCGGGTTTGTCGCTTGCCATCGAGCTGATGGCGAATCCATTTCGGAAGCTGGGGATCGACAAAGTGGTGGCGGCGGAGAGCCGGGGATTCATTTTCGGGATTGCGATTGCTCGCGCGCTGAATGCGGGGTTCGTGCCGGTGCGCAAGCCCGGGAAGCTGCCGGCGAAAAAGGTGAGCAAGAGTTATGACCTGGAGTATGGGGTGGACACGCTGGAGCTGCATGAGGATGCGCTCAGCCACGGGCAGCGCGTGCTGATGGTGGATGATCTGCTGGCGACGGGCGGGACGATGCGGGCGTGCTGTGATCTGGTGGAGGGATTGGGCGGGAACATCGTGGGGGTGACGTTCTTGATTGAACTGAAGGCGCTGAGCGGGCGGAAGAAGCTGGGCGGGTACGTGGTGGAGAGTGTGCTGGAGTATTGATGGGTAGCACCCAGAACACAGAACCCAGAACACAGAAGAAAAATAAGAGGTCAGAAGTCAGTCAACGTTCTGACAGGCGGAGGAGATTGCTCAGGGCAGGTCGGCTTCGCCGAGGAGGCGAAAGTTCTTTTTGCGGAGGATCTGACCGGCGAGGGTGTAATCGTCAACGGAGAGCGCGACGCAGGGGCGATCCGAGCTGGGGTTGGCGAGAAGCGGATAGGCGAAGCGGATGTTGAGTTCCGCGCCGAGAAGACAAACGCAGAGGCTGGAGAGGGTGTGATTGCCGGAGAGTTCGACGATGAGCAGGTCGAGTTCGGAGAATGAGGTGCCTTTGCGTTTCAGAAGGTTGCGGGCGGCGTCGGCGTTGTTGGGGACAATGCGGACGACGGCGTAGTCGGAGGATTCGAGGACGGAGAAGGCGCAGAGGTGAACGTCGGGGGCTTCATCGAAGTTGCGAACGAGATCGAGGAGCTTGCCGACACGATTTTCGAGAAAGCAACTGAATTGGCGCACGGTCGGCGCCTGATAGGACATGCCGGTTTGTTGAGGAGTGATCTGGCTCACAGGGTGCAGCGGAGAGCGAAGGAGGTCTACGGGTCAGCAGGAGCAGATTAACGCATGAGTGCGGGAAAGTCGAACGATTGTGCATTGAAATGCGCGAGATTGCATTTGCAGTGAGTTGATCAGGCGACAAGCACAGGATCGATGGGGTGCGGATCGGGGATAAGGTCGAGTTCGTGGGCGCGGGAGAGGAAGGTCTCGATGGCGCGGTGGCCGAGCGGACCGAAATCGAGTGACAGACGGTTGACATAGAGATCTATGAAGCGGTCGGTGAGGTCGGAGGAGGACTCGGGCGCGAAAAGCTGGGCGTAGGCAAGACCTTTGGCGCGGTTGGCGAGCGCGTATTGCACGGATTGATGAAGGAGAGACGTCAGACGACGAATCGTGCCGGAGCCGTGAAGGCCATCGAGGCTTCGTTTGATGATGTTTGCGCCGAGCGGGAGCGGGAGCTGGAAGCGGTCGTGCCAGAGCTTGCCGAGATCGGCGAGCAAGCGGAGATTGAGATCGGGAAAGGTGAGTTGAGCTTCGTGGATGACGAGGCCGGCGCGAGCGCGACCATCGAGAACAGCGGGGATGACCTCGCGGAAGGGAAGGATGATGATGGGGATGTTCGGGTTCTCGAGCAGGATGCGGAGCGCGAGGTAGGCGGATGTGCGTGCGCCGGGAATGGCGACCGCCCCCCCACTTCCAGCAGCAATGTCGTCAAGTGTGAGGGAAGAGGAATTGGTGATGAGTTTCGGGCCGTAGGCTTCACCCAGGGATGCGCCGCAGGCAGTGAGCGCGTAGTTGTGCTTGACGAAGGGATATTGGGCGCAGGAGATGGCGGTGATTTCGAGGTCGGCTTCAAGGGAGCGATGATTGAGGGATTCAATATCGAGCGCGACAGGGGAAATTTCGAAAGGCGCGGTGAGGATAGATGGTT
>DASZQE010000138.1:0-2479 GCA_035550175.1 Phycisphaerales bacterium
GACGGCCGTGCCGGGCGCGGTGGTGGGAGCGATTGCGGTGACGAAGCTGCCGAGGAGCGCGTTTGAAATTCTTCTGGGGTTGGTGCTGGTGGGGGCGGCGGTGTTTCTGTTCTTTGTGAAACGCGGGTCGAAGAATGAAGCTGGTGACGGCGCGAGTGGGGCGGAGGAAGAGGTGGGTGGGTTGGGGCCGAGCGTGCAGCACCCGAAAGTGATGGGTATGGCGCTGAGTTTCGGAGTGGGATTTCTATCGAGTCTGCTGGGAATCGGCGGAGGGATTATTCACGTGCCGGCGATGGTGCACGTGCTGGGATTTCCGGTGCACGTGGCAACAGCGACATCGCATTTTGTGCTTGCGACGACAGCGGGCGCGGGGACGGCGACGCACGTGTTCACGGGCGCATTTCACACGGGATGGAGACGAGCGGTGGCGATCGGCGGGGGCGCGCTGGTGGGAGCGCAGATCGGCGCATGGTGGGCGCGGAAGACGAAGGCGGGATTTATCTTGAAGGCGCTGGCGGTAGCGTTATTGATCGCGGGCGGGAGGATACTGGTGCATGGGGTGTGGGGGTGAGGATTGTTATCTTGTTGCGATTACAACAATGATGGATGAACTCTCGCGATTATCTCGATACGGAGCGAATGTGACTCGGGAAGAACTCGACGACGGTGTTCGATGGATATTTTGTTGCACCATGCTCCCGAGAATCGGAACAGGTCTGGTCATCGCGGCGCTATGTCTAGCGACATGGCACATGATCAATGGTCGAATGTATTACGGCTGGGGCGTTGTTGCAGCAGCCGGGGTTTGGCAGTTGTTCTTTGTTCCGTGTGTACATCTCGACGTTCTCGCCGGGGGTTGTGTGATTTCAAGATTCGTCAAGATTGCGGGAATTGTTTCGGTTCGATTGCGAACACATCGAATTACAGCGATAGACATAGATGTGTGGGAAAGAGATCGACGAAGCGGATGGATGAGCGCAGGAAGAACACTCCTGGGACTTCAGGAGAAAAACGGCAGACAGGTGTTGCAGTCGTTCGCTTTATTCTGGCGAATCAGGAATGGTCGAGAAGAAACACGCACGGCAGTACAACGCCTGGCTGTGAGGGTTCGTCAGGATCTGCGGCGGTTTCAAGGGGAAGATTCAGCGTTGGATGCTGGGGAATTTGCTGCTGAGTAACCGAGTTTTCGGCCGTAGTAGCCGTAGGTGAGGCCGGCGGTGATGTCATAGATGACGTGGACAGCCATGGCGACGTAGAGGGACTGACTGAGCCAGACGAGGAGGTGGAAGCCCATTGAGAAGATGACGATGCGGATGGCGGATTTCCAGCCTTGCGACATGTGGGCTGCGCCGAAGCTGATGGAGACGAGGGCGGATGCGAGCCAGTAGTTGTGGACGAGGACGACGAGGAGCGCGGTCTGGACGCCGCGCCAGGTGATTTCCTCGCCGATGCCTGCGAGGGTGGAGACGATGATCCACCAGAAGTGCTCGGCGTGATTGGAGGGCATGTAGTAATAGACGACGCGGGCATTGCGCTGGACGGCGCGACGCCAGTAAGGGCGCATGTAGAGGACCGTGAGAAGGTAGACGGCGAGGCCCGCTGCGAGCGCGAGCGGCGAGGGAAGCGCGAGCGGGAAGAGGTCGAGGTTCTGCTTCCACGCGGTGAGAAGCGAGAGGAGGACGAGGAAGATGAGTTCAAAGGAGGTGATCTGGAAATGCTTTGCGCGCTTGGGGAGGGCGGTGGAGGGTCTGCTCAGCTTTTTGCGATTGCGAATGACGAAGGCGGGGATGAGCAGGCCGAAGAAGAGGAGGTGGAGCCAGCCGATGAGGGTGATGACCCAGGTGTGGGGGAAGGAGAATGTAGGAGGGGTGTCTGCGAGAAGCGGGAGCATGGTTTGACAGGATAACAATCAGGGAGCAGTGTGCGAAGGCTCGGCGGATTGATTAGGTTGCGACTTATCAAATGATGCGGGGAGCGGGTTGCCGCACTCGGAGCACATTCCGTTCATACATGTGCCGGGCGCGATGTTGTAGCCACAGGAAGGGCAGCGGTGATGCGCGATGCGGATGCGGCGGCGGAGGAAGCGCGGGAAGGCGAAGAAGAGATAGAGGATGATGGAATAGAAGAGGGTGTTGAGGAGGAAGTCGGGGAAGAGCGGGCGGAGGGGAAGAAGTCGCTGACCCCAGATCTCTGCAGTCAAAACATCTGTCGGAATTGGTATTCCGTGTTCTGTCACGACATTTTGCTGATCTCCACCAAATGCCGTTGGAACATGGAAAATATTCTCACTCCGGAATGTTCTCGCGCGCAGAGAAACCAGCGGCCATCCCGCCTGGAAATTTGTAATTGTCCTCTTGTCCACGAAATGCATGAGCTGCGGTGGATAAAGCGGCTGGGGAGGCGCATTGGCAATCTCAAGGAGTGGCGCGTCCAAATTCTGCAGTTCCGTTTCAGCCCATGTAGGAATGTCATCGGTTTT
>DASZQE010000139.1:0-1734 GCA_035550175.1 Phycisphaerales bacterium
CTCTCCCATCAACTGCCCAACACCCGCCGTCTTCTCCGAAGGTTTGAACACCACTGCGTTCCCCATCAGCAGCGCGGGTATCCAATGCCCGTTCGCCAGATGCGCCGGAAAATTGAACGGCCCGATCACCGCCATCACGCCGTGCGGCTTGAATTTGCAGAATCCCGCTCTGGTCGCTCCCGCCGTCACCTCAAACTCCTCCGTCCGCGACTTGCTCACGCCGCTCAGCGCCAGCTCCACTTTCTCCGCCAGCAGCTTCGCTTCCCCAGTGCTCTCTGCGATCGTTTTCCCCATCTCGTCCGTGATCAATCCCGCAACACGCTCCACATTCCTCGTCGTCGCGCTCGCCCATGCTCGCAATAATCGCTCGCGGAAATCCATCGGCGTGCGCATCCACACCTGCTGCGCCTTTCTCGCCGCCGCAATTGCTTCATCAACATGCCCGATCGCCGGCGTGCCGCGCCACACTATGCGCTCAGGTCGCGCCGGATCGCGCGTCTGAATCCCCTCCCCCGTCAACCGCACGAACTTTCCGCCGATGTAATCGCTCGCCTCGTGCGAAAGCCCCTCGGTCATGATGCCGCCTTTCGCAGCCCCACGCGCTTCCGCTTGTCCGCCTTCGCCACACGCAGCACCCGCGCCGTCTCGCTCGCGCCCTTCGCGCTGCTCATCGGCCTCGGTGTCACCACCAGTTCATCCCCCACCTGTGCGGCCAGTAATTCCGCTTCATCCTTGGCAATCGCCACCCCGCCATCAACTTCCGAATAGAACGCGCGGATCGCTCGGTACCCCGTCTCGCCCACAAAACTCACAAATCCCTCGACACCGCTCGTCGCAATGTGATCCGTCACCGACACCAGCTTCGCTCGCTTCGTCGTCTGGATCATCTGAATGTCATCCAGCTTCGCTTCCAGATACGGCCCGCCGTCAAACGGATCAACGTGCTCCTTGTACTTGAAGCCCAGACTCTCCAGCATCGATTTCGCGCCTTCCGCCTCCGGGCTCACCTTGCCGATCAGATTCCTCGCCTCTGCCGGAAGCAGGCTCGTGTACACCTCGCCCTTCGGAAATAGTGATGTGATGAACTCCTTGCTGTGCCTGCAGAATCGATCCGCCTCCGCGTATTCCAGATTAATGAACCGCCGTCCCAAGTACTCCCACAATGTGTTCCGGCTGTCCGGCGTCAATCGCCCCATCATCTCCGCAATCAAGCGATCGCTGAAATACTTCCGATTCATTGCCATGAACTGAAAGCGAATCATCGAAAGCAGCAATCCCAGTTTCGCCTTGTGCCCGCGATAGCTCGGCCCGAGCACCAGCCCGCCGATTTCCGTCATGCCGTTTGTTTCCTGGCACAACTCAACAGTCACATGGACCGTCCCCGCCTGCAGGTCATTGCTGTAGTGCTCGCGCTTTCGCACTTGCAGATACAGGTGCGGTTTGTGCGGCAGTCCCACCCGTCCCACGATGCACGATGTGCCGATCATGTTCCCCGTTTCCATGTCCTCAAGCACGAACATGAAATGGCATTCCGCCGGATCATCATACTGACCCGCAAAACTTTCGATCGACCGGTCAATGCTCGCGCGAATGATGTCCAGGTCCGCCGGCAGGTTGTTTGAATGCAGCATCTTCGCCAGCTTCAGCAGCGTCGGGGCGTCATCAGGAATCGCTTCTCGAATCACATACATGCATTCACCACCAGGTCGTCTCAATCACTCACATCCGCGTTTT
>DASZQE010000140.1:0-4989 GCA_035550175.1 Phycisphaerales bacterium
CCGCGCCTCAGCGAATCATTGGCGTTCGAGAACATGTAAGAGGATTGAATTGAGATTGCACGAAGAGGCATGAACACATCGGTGGACGAAGCATGACAGAAATGTATGAACACAATCCAGGCGATCACGAAGACCCGGTGGCAGGACCGACATGGATCATCGGGTTCCTCGGCGCGGTGTTGATGGTGGTGATCACGCTGGGCGTGTCCGCGCTGTACTACCGCGAGCGGACCGAGCAAGACAAGGTCGTGGTTGTGGATCGCAATCCGCGTGAGCTTGAGGACTTGCGGGCCGCGCAAAGCGCACGGCTGTCTGCAGCAGCCCACTGGGAAAACAATTCCACGATGGAGGAAGTCAAGGAGGGCGGAAAAACCTACAACGTGATCACCACGACGAAATCGCTGATCATTCCGATTGAGCAGGCGATGGCGGACGTGGTGAAAGAAGCGGGCGCCCGGAAGCCGGTGGCGATGGGCCAATCGGAAATGGTCGGCACGCCCGAACGCATCGAACAGCCAGCCAAGCCGGCAGCAGAAACATCTGGAGGAACACCGGGAACGGGGTCGTAACACAAGGAACACACTGAGCCATCAACCCAAGAAAGCGCCGAACCATGTACACGCACCGATTCACCAAAACGAGACGATTTGCACGCCTGATTCTTGTCAGCGGGGCGATGGTGTTCGGCTGGTGCGGTGCTGGGCCGGCCCAGGCTCAGGTGACGAGCGATGTGAAGCCCAAAGAGCTTGAGGGTGTCGGGATCACCGAGAAACTTGGCCAGCAGGCTCCGCTTGATGTTGAATTCAAGGATGAATCCGGCGCAACGGTCAGGTTGTCCGACTATTTCAAGTCCGGCCGGCCGGTGATTCTCTCGCTGAATTACTACCGCTGCCCGCAGTTGTGTGATCTGACGCTGAACGCGCTCATGGAAGGCATGAAGGGGATGGAGTGGACGCCCGGCAAGGAATATGAAGTTGTGACGATCAGCTTCAATCCGGATGAAGGTCCCAAGCTTGCTGACACCAAGAAGCGCGCCTACATGGCTCAGTTCGGCAAAGACGGCATGCAGGACGGCTGGCACTTCCTGACCGGAACCAAGGAGAACATCGACAAGGTCGCTGATGGTGTTGGGTTCGGCTACAAGAAGCAGGACAACGGCGAATACGCCCACACAGCGACGATCATGTTCCTTTCACCGGACGGCAAGATTTCCAAGTACATGAATCAATTGACGTTTGAGCCTAAGGATCTGCGGCTCGCCCTGGTGGAGGCAAGCGAAGGCAAGGTCGGCAGCGTGTTGGATGACATTCTGTTGATGTGCTTCCGCTTCGACCCAAACCGAAGCCAATACGTGGCAAGCGCGTGGAAGATCATGCGGCTCGGCGGCGTGGTGACCGTGTTCGGGCTTGGAATCGGGCTGATGGTGCTGTGGCTGAAAGGCGCCGCACGTGAACGGGCGATGCGCGAGGCTGAGGAACATTCGGGGTACGAACGCAACGAAGACGCGGAGGCAGGCGAGGTGCGATGAGCATGAACGGTGCAATGTTGAGCATATTGAAGTTGATGCTGGCGCAAACCGCGGCGACTGCCCCCGCAGCCGCTGCGGACAACGCGATCAAGGCCGGTCCGGTCATGACCAGTTCGCCGGATCAGAGCACATGGTCCAGGTTCTGGTTCGAGCCAGGTGCAAGCACGTTCTCGCATGAAGTGGACTTCGTGTTCAGCTTCATCACGTGGATCTGCATCTTCTTCTTCGTGTTGATCGTGGTGTTGATGCTCTGGTTCATGTGGAAATACCGCCAGCGCGCTCACGAAGGCGCTTCAAGCCAGATTACGCACAACACGCCGCTTGAACTGACGTGGACCATCATTCCGCTGATCCTGGTCATCGCGATTTTCTACGTCGGCATGGAAGGCTACATCAAGCTTCGTCGCGCCCCGTCCGACAGCTATGTGATCAATGTCACCGGCCAGCAGTGGAGTTGGGCGTTCCAATACCCCGATGGATCATCGCCGCAGGATCTCTATCTCCCGCTCGGCCGACCCGTGAAGCTGATGATGACGTCCAATGACGTGCTGCATGCCTTCTACATTCCCGCGTTCCGCGTCAAGCAGGACGTGGTGCCCGGAAAATACAGCACCATCTGGTTCCAGCCGGATCACGAAGGCACCTATCAGTTTTTCTGTGCGGAATACTGCGGCAAGGATCACTCGCAGATGGCGGGGAAGGTCATGGTTCTGAACGAGGCTGATTTTGAAAAGGCGCTGGCGGAATCCAAGAAGGTTCCCGAAGGCTCGGAAGTGGAGCTCGGCCGTTGGGCGCTCGATCACATTTATCCTCGCTGCCAGTCTTGCCACACGCTCAACGGCTCCACAAGCACCGGACCGACGTGGAAAGGCCTGTACAAGCGATTGAGCGAGCAAGGTGAAGTTTTTGCGGACGGCACGGACCTGAAAAATGAAATCGGCGAGGGTAAGGAGTATTCCGTGCTTGAGGAATACCTCCGGGAATCCGTCCTCGCGCCGCAGAAGAAGACCGTTGCCAACTATTCCGCCAGCGCAATGCCGACGTTCCAAGGCGTGCTGAAAGAGGCGCAGATTCGTGCGGTGATCGATCTCATCAAGCATCTGGGTGAAATCGTGGATGACAACGGAAAGCCCATCGGCGAAGCAAAGTGAGGATGAAAGGGTGCGGCCCGGACGCCGCGTGACATGAAGGCAGGTTTCGAATGACGACGATTGACACAAGCAATGAACTGACGCTGGATACTTCGTATCACAGCGATAACTTCCTGACCCATTCGCGGGGGATTCTGAGTTGGCTCTTCACGCTGGACCACAAGCGCATCGGCATCATGTACCTGGTCGCCGTGCTGGCTTCGTTCTTTGTGGCGGGAATGGCGGCGCTGGCGGTGCGGACTGAACTGATGTACCCGGGCCAGCAGTTTCTGAGCCAGGAAGCCTACAACAAGATGTTCACGCTTCACGGCGCGATCATGGTGTTCATGGTGATCATTCCCAGCGTGCCGGCCGCGCTGGGGAATTTCGTGCTGCCCATCATGCTCGGCGCCAAGGATGTCGCGTTCCCGCGATTGAACCTGCTGAGCTTCTGGCTGTGGATTTTCGGCGCGGTCTTCTTCGTGCTTTCGCTGCTGACCGGCGGTATCGACACCGGCTGGACGTTCTATTCGCCCTACAGCATTCGGACGACGCTCGGCGGAGCTGAAATTTCACATTGGGGCGGAGTCGCACCTGCGCTGCTTGGCGTGTTCATTCTCGGCTTCAGTTCAATCTTCACCGGCATGAACTTCATCGTCACGATCCACCGGCTTCGTCCGCGCGGCATGACGTGGTTCCGCATGCCTCTGTTCCTCTGGGCGCTGTACGCCACCGCGATTCTTCAGGTGCTGGCAACTCCGGTGCTCGGCATCACGGTGATGCTGCTGGCCATGGAACGTGTGTTCGGCATCGGCATCTTTGATCCGCGCATGGGCGGCGACCCGGTCATGTTCCAGCATTTCTTCTGGTTCTACAGTCATCCCGCGGTGTACATCATGGTTCTGCCGGGCATGGGCATCATCAGCGAACTGATCAGCGTCCACAGCCACAAGCACATCTTCGGATACCGATTCATCGCGTTCAGCAGCGTGGCGATCGCGATCTTCAGCTTCCTCGTCTGGGGACACCACATGTTCACCAGCACGCAGAGCCCGCTGATGAATGTGCTCTTCAGCGCGATCACTTTCAGCGTGTCGATTCCGTCAGCGATCAAGGTCTTCAACTGGCTGGCAACGATGTACAAGGGCGCAATCAGTTTCACGACGCCCATGCTGTATGCGCTGGCCTTTCTGTTCATATTCACCATCGGCGGGTTGACGGGCTTGCACCTCGCAACGCTGGCATCCGACATTCACCTGCACGACACCTATTTCGTGGTCGCGCACTTCCACTACGTGATGATGGGCAGCGCGTTGATCGCAATGCTCGGCGGATTGCACCACTGGTGGCCGAAGATGACCGGGCGGATGTTCAGCGAATTCTGGGGCCGCATCGGGTGTGCCCTCGTGTTCATCGGGTTCAACACCACCTTCTTTCCCCAATTCATGCTCGGCAGCAAGGGGATGCCCAGGCGATATTGGGATTACTCCGGACCGGGCTGGGATCCGGGAGTGACCGCGCTGTTCCACAAGTATCACATGATCTCCACGCTCGGCTCATACGTGATGGCGATCGGATTCTTCATCACGCTCTTCTACTTGCTTCACAGCCTGGTGGCTGGCAAGCGGGCGCCCGCAAATCCGTGGGGCGGACGAAGCCTTGAATGGCAATGCCCCAGCCCGCCGCCGCACGACAACTTCAAGGTGCAGCCGAGGGTCGGCGATTGCTACGACCTTTCGGTCGTGCATTGGAACGAACAATTGGATGGTTATGAAGTGCGGCCGGATCTTCCTCCGCACGCGCCGGCGCATGCCGCAGGAGGTCATTGACCACATGACGCAAGTGAGTGTTTCACATGGCGAGCACGGCGAGGCGCACGATCACGATCATGCGCACCCCAAGCATCTCGCACATCACTGGGATACCCCCAAGCAGCAGTTCGAGGCCGGCAAGCTCGGCATGTGGCTGTTCCTCGCCACCGAAGTGCTGCTCTTCGGCGGGTTGTTTGTCGGGTATAGCGTGTGGCGTGCGAATCACCCCGAACTCTTCCAGTACGGCAGCAAGTTCCTGAACACAACGCTCGGCGCCACCAACACCGTCATCCTGATTCTCTCCAGTTTCACCATGGCGATGGCCGTGACGTTCGCGCAGAAAAGCAATCGCATGGGTCTGATTGTCTGCCTGTCGCTCACACTCATGGGTGCAGCCGGCTTCCTCGGCATCAAGTACGTCGAATACACGCACAAATTCCATGAAGGCATTTTCCCCGGCGTCAAGTTCTACGAGCTTCCGGGTGAGCATGCGGAAACATTCGTCTGGCCCGGCGGGCAT
>DASZQE010000141.1:0-3491 GCA_035550175.1 Phycisphaerales bacterium
GCAGTGACAGTGGTGGTGCAGAAAGTTTCCGTGCAACCAGAGGATGGCAGGCTCATTGATTTCGGGCAACGCGCAGTGAACGCGCTGGTTTCGTATGGCAGATATGTCGGCAAATTGCTCTGGCCTGTCGATCTCGCTGCGCTCTATCCGTATCCGAGCCTGATTGTGGATGAAACCTGGCCGGTGGGGATGATCGCGGTCAGCGGATTGCTGGTGGCGGTGATGTCGGCAGCGGCGGTGTGGTGCGCCCTGAGAAAGCCGAAGTGGGGATTTGTATTCACAGGATGGTTCTGGTTTGTGGGAACGATGGTGCCGGTGATCGGCCTGGTGCAGGTGGGCAGACAATCGATGGCTGATCGCTACGCCTACGTGCCGTTTGTAGGTTTGTATGTGCTCATGGTGTTCGGCGTCGCCACGATTGTTCGGGGAAAGAAGGCGATCGTGAGCGCGACCTGTGTGGTTGCGGTACTGATTCTTTTCGCGATGGCTGTGCGCGCGAATGACCAGGTGAAGGTGTGGCAGAACACAGAGACCCTGTTCGCACACGCGGTAGCGGTGACCGACAAGAACTGGCTGATGACTTCAAACCTGGCAGCGGTGAAACGCGAGCAGGCAAGGGTGTTGGCTCAGAACGGGAAACAGCAGGAAGCGGACACGCTCTTGGCGGATGCGATGAAAATGCAGCGCGAAGCGATCGCGATCTACCCGGATTCGCCGCGCATGCGGGCACAACTGGCGGGCATGCTCTGGCAAAAGGCGAATCAACTGGAAATGACGGGCAGAAATGCCGAGGCCGAGCCTCTGCTGAACGAAGCGGTAAAGGAACTCACGACCGCCGTTGAACGGAGTCCGAATGATGCAACGGCGCACCGTGATCTGGGCATGGGACTTTTCCTTCAACATCGCAATGATGAAGCGCTCGAAGAACTGCAGCGTGCTGAGGAACTGCGACCCAGTGATCCGGATGTTCACAAGCAATTGGCGATCGTGCTTTCCCAGATGGGGCGGATGACCGAAGCCATGAGCGAGATCAAGAAAGCCATCGAAATCGATCCGGCACGCGAGAGCGAATATCGCGGGGTGCTGGAGGCGATCAGGCATTGAAACTGTGCCAATACAGTCTTTGCTCAGGTTGAAATTGCGTCATCAAATTCGCTGCTAGTTCAGGCGCACTCATTCAAACCTTCCATGATCCAGCAGCTCAAACGCATACAAGTTGCGAAGCTCCGAAGCGGACAGGTTCGCAATGTTGTTGAATCGTTCAATGACGGGCTTGGGATTCCGGAGCGCAAGGTTACCGAGCAACTCAAACTTGCGCGCGAGTATATCGTTGAGATTCGCGGTGGCATTTCGAGCGTGTCCTGCGGGGTACATCACCAGCCCGGAATCAAGCGTCTTGCCTGCTGACGTTGTTACAACCAGCGAAGTCGGAATGCCATCCGGATACCGCTTGTCGTAATCCGGCCCGCCATGCTCAAAGCGAATCTTCTGCATCAGCGCGCGAGTGAGCGGATGAAAGATCGCGGACGCATCGACCTTGTAGTCCGCAGGCATCAGCATCAGCGTCTTCCATGTCTCATCATGCGCCCCCCCCTCTTTCCCCCCACTGCTCGGCAGCGAACCATGCTTGGCGCGGTATTCCAGCGCCTTGCGCAGAAGCGTGGCCACGATGTACGCCATCGAGTGGTCCGCGGACTGCCGCGTCTTCGGATCCATCTTCGCCGGGTTGCCGATGATTCCGAACGCAGGCTCGTACGCCAGAATCTTGATCTCCTTGATGTTGTGGCCTTGCGAGTCGCTCAAAAGATCGGGATGCTTGGCGACCAGATCAATAATGCCTTGCAGCGCGCCCGCTGACTGATGTTCATACAACCCCAACTTGAAGTGCATGCCCATCACCGCGAAGTCGTCGCCTGAGTGCGAAAAAATCAGATCAAAAGGCGAATCACCGAGTTCCTTCCAGCGTTCCTTCCCCTGCGTGGTCGGCTCGAAGAAACGGAAAATGGCTTCGGGGTTGCGGAAAATGTCGCGCGGGCCGACGAACCCGAGCATGGATCGCTGCATGGAGAGAATCGCGGCTTCCGTGGAAATCGCTGCCGATGCGCCCTTGGAATCCGAAAGCTGCTTGCCTGCGCGAATCGCCCGCCAGGGAATGTAGTGCGCCACGAACATGCCGATTGCGGATTCAATCTGCTCCGCTGTTGCGCCCAGCATCGCGCCGTAGGTCGCTGCGGACGCGATCGCGCCGTGGACCACGTGATCGATCTTGTACGTCTTCAGCGAGAACACTTCCGCAAGCCTGCCGCGAATTTCATCCAGCAGCACCATCCCGCGAAGCGCAAAGCTCCCAGGCTCGTTGGCAATCTGCGCCGCGGCGACCGCAACGGGATAGAAATCGTTGTGGCCGAACTCGCCTGCGGTGTGATTCAATCGCGGATTGAACCCGAAGTTCGTGCCGTTGGAATCCCACTCGCGCACGGCAGACGAGTTTGCTGCGATCGCTTTTTCGGGCGCGCAGAGTTGCGTGGAGCCGAAGACCGGTGCGCCGCCCGCCGGACGATCCCACGATTGGCGCGGATATAGAGACATCGCTTCATGGCGGAGGATCAGCGGAGCGTTCGTACCCAATGCCAGCGCGGAGAGCCCGCAGAGCGCAGCATCGGTGTGGAACATGGCGGTGCGCTGAAGCACCGAAGACGCCGGCGCACCGACACTTGACTGCATGAAATCACACGCGAACTGGCCGATGCCGAGCGCCTGATTGGTGTTGCGTGCGAGCAGACGCTGGTTGGCGGAATTGGCGGAAACGGGTGCGGGTTGAAGAGTGGTGGTCATTGGTTTTCGTGATTTTGAATTGAGTGAAATCGGGATCAGATCAGTCAAGGTACCGCAGAATGAAGGGTTTCGTGAATTCCCCTGAAATTGAAACGAAGTGGGAAAGCATCTTGACAGACCATGATATTTCAGGCATATTTTACTTGGTTGAGTGTTCAAGTAAGGGTTTTCCCCTATGTCTCCTCAGGAACAGGCCCACACACGCGAACGACTGGTCATCGCAGCGCGGGACTTGTTCCACCAGCAGGGGTACAACGCGACCGGCATCGCGCAGATTCTGAAACAGGCCGGTGCGAACGCCGGAAGTCTGTACTACTTCTTCCCCACTAAGGAAGACCTGCTCCGTGCGGTTCTGGAGTGGTATCGCGATCACATTCACGAAGCCCTGCTTGATCCGATCTGGACCCATGTGAGCGATCCCATCGAGCGCGTGTTTGCCCTGCTCAACGGCTACAGGCTGTGGTTGATTGAAACGGAATTCGTCTACGGCTGTCCGATCGGAAACCTTGCGCTGGAGCTGAGCGCGACGCATCCCGCTGTCCGCGATCTTATCGCAAAGAACTTCTCCAACTGGAAGGATGCGGTGCGAGAATGCTTTGAAGACGCAAAAGGCAAAATGCCGGATGGTGTGGATGTGGCAGCGCTGGCGAGCTTCG
>DASZQE010000142.1:0-4957 GCA_035550175.1 Phycisphaerales bacterium
AGCGCCCTCTTCCTTCGTGGTGAATTCTCCACCGAACGCTCCATCAACAACTCCCCGATTCAGCTCACCCTCTTCCCCAACGGCCGCGCCCTCTTCCAGAACCTCTCCGACCTCACCCGCGCCCGTTCCCTCTACGCAAAATACATCGGCCACTGATCACTCTCTCCCCTCTGGAATATTGCTCAATTATCGCCGTATTCTTGCCGCCGACTATCCGACGTTCTGCTGTTCGTCACATCCCCAGCTTCTTCTTCTTCTCCTCCCACTCCGCTTGCTCGCGCTTGTTCTCGCTCTTGATCGCGCCTCCGCTCCTGATCGCCTCCACCTCCAGTCCCGTCAGCCGCACCGCGTTCAAGCGATAATCCTCAAACGCCTCGCACGCCAACGGCACGATCGGCTTGATCAACGCATACATCGCCCGCGCGTAATCCTGAATCTCCTGCTGCGCATGCGCATCCATCCGCAGAGCAAGGAAATTGAAAATATTGTGCAGATCGCACTTCCAGTACCACTCCGTGTACACGCTCACCGGCAGGCTGATTCTCGCCAGCTCCCGTGAAACGCCCTTCTCCGCCAGCCGAATGTACTCCTCATACTTCCGCTCGCATTCCTCAAGGTGAGTCAAAAACTCCTGCGCGGTCCCCACATCAATCACCTCTTCACCACCCTGCCGGTTCGTCGCCGATTGCTTCCGCACGCTCTCCATATCCGGCTTGTAGAACCGATCCTTCACGATCGAATACCGTGCGGAATACTCATTCACATTCGCCGTGCGATGCCGAATCCACTGCCGCGCCACGAAAATCGGCATCGCGACGTGAAACTTGAACTCGATCATCTCGAACGGCGTCGTGTGCTGGTGCCGCATCAGATATCGCACCAGCCCCTTGTCCTCGCTCACCTTTTTCGTCCCCGCTCCGTAGCTCACTCGTGCCGCCTGCACGATCGCGCTGTCCGCCGTCTGTCCCGCAATCACCAGCCTCGGCATGGCGTCCACCAGCGCCAGAAATCCATGCTCGTGAACCTGCACCTCCCATCGCGCTGCCCCCTCCATCACGTCGCGCATTTCCCCCTCGCTCGCCACGCGCTTGATCGCCATCCCGCCGTCCGCCTGTGCCACGTCTTCAACTCCGTTTGAAATTATTGCATCCATGCTTCGCATTCTACCGCTCCCGCTCACATCACCAATTTATGCCTTTTCTCCGCAATTTCATGCACTCTTTGCCAACCCCCGGACCTCATCCCGAATCTCCCGCAGCACCATCACATGTTCCTGCGTGAATCCCAACTTCTGCGTCGCCGCCACAACATGCTCGCCATGATGCTCCTCATCCCCCAGCCCCGCGCTCCGCGATTCCCGCACTCGCGCCAGAATCATGTCGCGGATCTCCTGCGCATTCTCCACGCCCTCAATGATTCCCTGATTCGCCACCATCGTCGACCCGTGCTTCCCCCCGCCACCGCCGCCCGCGCCCGCAGTGTCCACCACCACATCCGCAATTCCAAAATACCGTTGCACAGGCCCCTGCCGAACGCTCACGTTCTGCACGTTCTCGAAACTGATCGTCATCTCATGCACAATCCATATCCCCCGCCGAATCCGCAAACTCCGCTCCGTCATCACGTACCACGTCGTGTCATACTTCAGGTGAATCCCCACATACACAAACACATCCGGCAGAACCGCCACCGCCAATGCCGGTATCGCCAGAATCACTCCCAGAATCGGCAGCACCACTGTCACCGCAATCCATCCCGCCAGAATCGCCACGTCCGGAATCCACATGAACAGCCAGAACAAGAACTTCACCATCCGCAGCCACCCATCCGCCGGCCGGAACTGCTTCAGCATCTCCCCGCTCCTCGCCGGCAGTGTCGGCGCATCGCCCGCATGCGGCACCTTGAACCAATCCGTCAGCACGCGCCACACCCCGCCATACACCCAATCCGCCGCCTGCCTTCGCTGTTTCTCCATCACCATCACTTCACCCCTCCACTTGCGCGAATCCTCTTCAATTCATCACGAATCTCCCGCAGCAGTCCCATCGCCTCATCATCCGCTCCGCCGCTCACCACCGCAGCACTCGCGCCTCCCTCGCTCGCCTTCGCGCCATGCTCATGCCCAACGTCCCGCACGCCTCGCATCTTCAAATACAGAAAATCCCGCAATGCCTCCGGATTCTTCAATCCCTCGATCGTCATCTCCGCCCCTGCTGTGCCCGATGCTGTTTGAATCGAAACGCTCGCCAGCCCCAGCCATCGCTGAATCAATCCGCGCGTCACGTGAATGTCCTGAATTCTCCGGTACGTCAGGTACATCTCCTTCCGCCACAGAATCCCGTAACTCATCGAGATCCCCTTCTCGTCAAACCCGTACCGTAGCGACCGGAACTTGAAATACATCGCCAGCATCACGAACGGAAACGCGAACACCGTGAAGAGCGACACAATGATGTAATAGTGCAGCAGCGCAGGATCAGGCCGCGTCGCCTTCGTCGGATCAAACGGTTCGTAATGCTGTTCTTCATGTTCCATTCGCGTCACTCGTTTGCATGAGCCATCCACTCAGAATGCTTCAGAATTTGTTGTTGATGATCAACACGATCGCCGCCACATTTAACACGAACACCGCGCCGCCCACGATCATCGCCACCCATGCATGCGTCATCCCGCGAACCTCCGGCTGCCGCACATATTTCCTGTATCCGATGATCCCGAGTATCACCGCCACAGGCCCAAGCACCAGCCCCAGCCCGCAGATCAGCGACGCCACCGCCACGTAATATCCCGCCAGCGCGGGCCCATTGTGATACGGCACCATCATCGGCGCAGTGCTCATCGGCGCCACCGCTTTCGTCGGACTTGTCGGCGGCACTTCCAGAACCCGCGCAATTTCCGGAACCGCAAGCACGTGCCGCGCCTCCCCACTCACAACCTCCACCACCAGCGCATCCTTCGGCACTCGCCCCTCTCGCGCCCACTGCACCATCAACTCCATTTTCCCCGGCCCGAATTCCATCCCATCACTCAGGCGGATTTTGTACTGTCGTTCCGCTTCCGCCATCACATCATTCCTTGCTCCCGCCACCCGTCTGGTCAAGGAACCATCTGCTCCACCGCTCTCACAATTTGATCTTCTCACAACTATGCGCGGCCCGCCAGACCCTATCACTCTTCTGCCTCTCTTACCGACCGCCGACAGCCGAAAGTCGCTCACTTTTCTGCCCTGGCACCGCGCTCAGCAACGCCTGCGTGTACTCGTGCTTCGGCCGCTCCAGCACCTCTTCCCGCACCCCCTCCTCCACAATCCGACCATCCTTCATCACCGCCACCTCATCGCTCATGTGGTTCACCACCGCAATGTCATGGCTGATGAACAGATACGCCAACCCCATCCGCTCCTGCAGGTCCTTCAACAGATTCAGAATCTGCGCCTGCACCGACACATCCAGCGCCGACGTCGGCTCATCGCAGATCACCAGCTTCGGCCGCAGAATCATCGCCCGCGCGATCGCAATCCGCTGCCGCTGCCCGCCTGAAAACTCATGCGGATACCGCCGCGACATCCCTCGCTCCAATCCGCATTCCTCCATCGCCTCCTCCGCTCGCGCCCATGCCGCTTTTCCCTTCACGATCCCATGCACGATCAACGGCTCGCCGACGATCGCGCCCACGCGCATCCGCGGATTCAGCGACCCCGCCGGATCTTGAAACACCATCTGCATCTCGCGCCGAACCGCGCGCATCTCCCCTCGCCCAAGCGTGAGCGCATTTCTCCCCTCAAAGAAAACCTCTCCGCTCTTCGCAGCCGTCAATCTCACAATCACTCGTGCCAGCGTGCTCTTCCCCGACCCCGATTCACCCACCACGCCCAGCGTCTTCCCGCGCTCCAGCCGCAGAGAAACCCCATCCAGCGCTCGCACGCTCTTTCCTTTCCCCATCAATCCCCGCCGCCCCGCAAACTCCACAACGACATTCCGCACTTCAAGTAAAAGCGGATTCGTTCGTGCTTCATCTTGATCATGTTCGCGCGTGCTTGTCACAGCTTCCACACCGCGATCTTACCATGTTTCGCTTTTTGGCTTTTTGGCTGTCGGCTTTTCTTACGGCATCCTCAACGGAATCGTCTCCTCCAGCCCGTCCTTGCCCAGAATCGTCACGCGCGCTCCATCACGCAGATTCACCTTCTTCAACGCAGCGATGAACTCATCAACATCGCTCACCTCTGCACCCATCACCTTTGTCAAGATCACGCCGTTCCCGACTTCCGCCTCCGGCAGCGAGCCCGTCACCCATTTCTCGATGAACACGCCCGGCACATACTTCATGCCCTTCTGCTCCGCCATCTCCGGCGTCATCGTCCGCATCTGCTCAATCCCCAACACCTCGATCTGGTCCGTCGGCTGATTTTCCGGCAGCGTGCCCTGCAGCCGCTGCATGTCCAGCTTCGCAAGCTTCACGTCCACATCCATCGTCTTTGACGTTTCCGATAGCGCGTCATATCGCCATACGGTCAGCGTCGCCTCCGCGCCCGGCAGCATCGACGAAATCACCGACCGCATCTGCGAAATGCTCTCGACCGTCTTGCCGTTCACCTTCGAAATGATGTCGCCGGGCTTCAGGCCCGCAACGTCCGCCGGCCCGTTTGCTGTCACTTTTGAAACGCCCACGCCGCGTCCGTAGAACCCCAGTTCCTGCGCGTTGAGCGAATTGACTTCCGCCAGCTCAACCCCCATGTATCCCTTGTCCACGCGACCCGCCTGAATCAGTTGCGTCACCACCGGCCTGATCATGTCCATCGGAATCGCCAATCCGATCCCCGCAAACCTCCCCTCGTCTGTCATTTCTTGTTGTCCCGTCGCGATCGCGGTGTTCATCCCGATCACGCGCCCCTCAACGTCCGTCAGCGGTCCGCCGCTGTTTCCCGGATTGATCGCAGCATCCACCTGAATGAAGT
>DASZQE010000143.1:0-5281 GCA_035550175.1 Phycisphaerales bacterium
TGCAAGCGAAGCGTGAACAGATTCATGCGGGCGAGGAATATGTTGGTTCGCTGAAGACCTACTGGCAATCGCGAGCGACGCTGGAGCAGATTCTTCACGGCGGCAGGAGCGAGATTGAACGGATCGACAGCATGAACGCACCATGGAAGACAAGCAAAAAGCCAAACGGCGGAGCACACTCATGAACCCCCCCACGAACAACGAACAGGCGAACGCTGACAGAGGCATGGAATTGACACGGCGGGCGATACTTGCGAGCGGAACGTTGGCAGGCGGGATGCTGATGTTCGGCGGAACAAGAAGCCTTGCGCGACAAAGCGTCCAAGAGGGCAAGAACGATGATGCTGATGTGCGTACACGCGACAGGGGTGATGAACAGATATCCCCGCCGGGTGAACCGGGACGTGACTACCAGCCGGTGGTTGTGCCGAACGGATGGACGCTGCCGTACAAGGTGGTGGATGGAGTGAAGGTGTTTCATCTGGTCGCGGAGGAAGTGGAACAGGAATTCGCGACTGGCTTGAAAGCGAAATGCTGGGGATACAACGGCGCGGTGCATGGGCCTGTGATTGAAGCAGTTGAAGGCGACAGAGTACGAATTTTCGTGACGAACAAGCTGGAAGCGCCGACGACCGTGCACTGGCACGGAGTGATTGTTCCCAACGGCATGGACGGGGTGGGCGGGCTTTCACAACGAGCAATTCGACCCGGTGAAACGTTTCTGTACGAGTTCACGCTGCGACAGCACGGAACGCTGATGTATCACAGCCATCATGATGAAATGACGCAGATGGGGATGGGGCTGACGGGAATGATCGTGATTCATCCACGAACACCTGCGGGCCAGAAGGCGGATCGGGATTTTGCGATCATGCTTCATGAGTGGAAAATCGGAGTGGGGACGAGCCGGCCGGACCCGAATGAGATGACGGATTTCAACCTGCTGACGATGAACGGGAAAGCGTTTCCCGGAACGATGCCATTGATCGTGAAGAAAGGAGAGCGAGTGCGCATTCGACTTGGGAATCTGAGTGCGATGGATCACCATCCGATTCACCTTCACGGGCATTTCTTCACGATCACGGAAACTGATGGAGGTGTGATTCCGGAAAGCGCGCGGTGGCCGGAGACAACCGTGCTGGTGGCAACGGGAAGTACGCGGACGGTGGAGTTTGTCGCGGACAACCCGGGTGACTGGGCAATGCACTGTCATATGACCCACCACGTGATGAATCAGATGGGGCATGGCGTGCCGAACATGATCGGGGTAAAGACGCGAGGGTTTGATGAGCGTGTGCGAGGCGTGCTTCCGGGATACATGACGATGGGCGAGGCGGGAATGAGCGGGATGTCGGACATGGGGATGCGTGTTCCGGAAAACAGCATTCCAATGGTTGGCGGGGCAGGACCATATGATGAAATCACGATGGGTGGAATGTTCACCATTCTCAAAGTGAGGGAAAGGCTTGAGAGCTATGAAAGCGACCCCGGATGGTACGCAAATACCCAAGAACCCCAGGCCACCATCGCCGACGTCGAGGCCATGCGGCGAAACGGAGTAATTCAAGACGGGACTTCCGCACCGCGAGCTCCGGTGCAGGCAAAATCATCTTGGGTGCAGGCAGAGCCGCTGGCTTCGCATGACATGCGTGACCACGGGCACACATGATGACGGAATATTTTCCTGAGTTCGTGAGCAGAATCGGGATCCGGGGGAATCGTGGGTGCGGAACGGCTGTTTATCACCGTGCGCATTCCATTGTCCGGCGGTTTTTGGTATTCTCTCAATTTCCTTCATTGGTCCGGGCAAGAGTTGCATGCTACGCGCATATTGAATATTGACCGCCCGCCGCAGGAAGATTTCCGTGAGCACGACCACACACCCAAACACGTCTGCAGTTGAAGATGAATCAGCGCCGGTGCACCACGACCGGGGGACCAGCGAAGGAGAGGGCAAACGCCTTTTCCGGAAATACCTCGACGCAACAATCAAGCACGAGGCCAGCGACCTCATCGTGAAGGCTGACCTGCCGCCGCGCATCCGCGTCCGCGGTTCATTGCGAAGTCTTCAGACTGATATCTGTTCGCCTGATCTGATGTTCCAGATCGCCAAGGACGTGCTCGACCTTCGGCAGTACGGCATCTTTCAAAAGCATGGTCAATACGACTTCGCCTACGATTACGACGATGATCACCGCTTCCGCGTGAACCTGTTCATGGCCCGCGGCAAGCCTTCGCTGGCGTGCCGGCTCATCACCAGCAACATCCGAAAGTTCGAAGAGTTGTATCTGCCGCAGACGCTCGGGGACGTTGCAATGTCCGCACAGGGATTGATCCTTTTTTCCGGCGTCACAGGTTCGGGCAAGAGCACATCCATCGCCTCGATGCTTCAGTACATCAATGAACGCAAGCGCGTCCATATTGTCACGATCGAAGATCCGATCGAATACATCTTCAAGGATGACAAGGCCACCATCAATCAGCGTGAAGTCGGCATCGACTGCCTGAACTTCAACGAAGCGCTTCGCGCACTTGTGCGCGAAAATCCCGACGTCGTGCTGGTCGGTGAAATGCGCGATCACGAGACCTTTGAGGCTGCAATTCGCGCCGCTGAAACGGGCCATCTGGTCTTCGGAACCATTCACGCCTCTTCAGCGTGGCAGACCTTCGGGCGTATTTACGACCTGTTTGACGAGGGCGAGCGCGACCAGATCCGCAAGCTCCTCGCGTACAACCTCCGCGCCATTGTGTATCAGAAGCTCCTGCCCACGCTGCACGCCAACATCGCGCGTATCCCCGCCCTTGAAGTTCTGCTCAACACTCCGATCGTGCAGAAGTTCATACTTGAAGGTCGCGAAGGCGAACTGCTCGATATCATCAAGAAGAGCCATGAAGAAGGCATGATCGATTTCACCTCCTCGCTTGTGAAGCTGGTTGAGGACGAATACATTCATCACCGGGTGGCGATGGAAGCAACCCCCAAGCCCGAAGAGCTGAAGATGCGGCTGAAGGGCATTCAGTAAGGACCCATCGAGACACAGGGCATCATGCACGAGTACCTACTTGCTGATCAATCGGTCGTCGCCTGGCTCGTGAGCTGGTGGAAGGCATTGCTGATGATGCCGCCGTTCGTGGTCTGGGCGTGGGTCATGTCGGTCAAGATCGACAAGGAAACCGTCTACTACCACTTCAATCAGCACATGTGGAACGCCATCGGGCTTGCCGCATCTGTCGTTGCCTTGGCTGCCATGCTCTTCATTCCGATTTTCTGGATCGGCTGGCCGATGGGCATGCTGATACTTGCGGCGCCGATTGCTGCATACTGGCAGTATCGCAACTCGCGAGTCCCGGAAAGCGATCGCTGGCGACTGACCGGCGAAGGTCTGCAGCAGAAATTGCAGGCGAGAAAACTCGCGAAGGCCGCGGCTAATTCCGTTCTGACCTTCAGCAACAAAAAAGGCCCTCGTCCGGTGCCCCTGAAGGAAGACCCACTCTTCCCGGTTCATATGGCGGTTGAGGACATTTTGGCTCCGGCACTCAAGAGCCACGCTTCACGTGTCGAAGTCGCCCTCGGCCCTTCCGGCGCCACTGTCTGGCAGACGATTGACGGCATTCGGTACAAGCGAGAGCCGCTCACCGCCGATCAGGGCAGCGCCGTCTTGGACTACCTCAAGAGCATCGGCGGCATGGATCTCAAGGACCGGCGTCGGCGACAAACCGGCAAAGGCTCCGTCCGCGGGCCGCAAGGCGACTCGGAAATGGATCTTGTGTCCAGTGGTTCATCCGCAGGTGTCGTTCTGCGTGTCGATTTCGATCGATCCAAGCGACTCCACAAGCCCATTGATGGGCTCGGCATGCTCGCTCAGCAGCTTGAGGCTATACGTCCGTTGAAAGAGGCCCACGAACGGCATGGAATCGTGCTGATCGGCGCAGCGCCTGGTCAAGGCCTGACAACCACCGCCTACGCGATGATTTCACGGCACGACGCCTACACAGCCAACGTGAAAACGCTTGAGCGGGAAATCGTTGTCGATCTCGATGGCGTGGATCAGGTGCTCTTTGATCCATCCAATCCCGCCGTGGATTTTGCAACAAACCTGCAATCAATGCTGCGACGTGATCCCGATGTGGTGCTGATTGCTGAGATGACAGATGCCGAAACCGCGAAAGTTGCTGCGGATCCTGGGATGCAAGGCCCGCTGATCTATGTGCAGCAACCTCTGCCGACTATCACCGATCAGATCAAGGATTGGTTCAAGCGCGTAGGCGATGCCAAGAACGCAGCGGGCGCGCTTCGTGTGGTGTGCAATCAACGTCTGCTGCGAGTTCTCTGTCCCAACTGTAAGCAGCAGTATCAGCCGACACCTGACCAGTTGAAGAAAATGAACATTCCTGCGACCAAACAGGTCACCCTGCATCGCGCTTCAGGAAAGATTCAGGTGAAGAACAAGATCGAGGACTGTCCGGTGTGCAACGGCACTGGCTACTTCGGACAGACCGGCGTGTTTGAGGTGCTGGTGCTCGATGAAGACATGCGCAAAATGCTCGCAGCCACCGACCTTAAGGGCGTGCTCGCAGAAGCCCGCCGTAAAAAGATGATCTACCTTCAGGAAGCTGCGCTGGCAAAGGTTATTGCAGGTGAAACCACGATCGAAGAAGTGATTCGCGTGACAGCTCCCCCCAAAAGCAGCGAAGGCGGAGCCGCAAGCGGACCCAAAGCTGCGTGAAAAACCATGATCCTGAATTTCCTCATCATCGGATTGGTTGCCTTGATCGCCTACTGGTGGGCAAACCAAGGCGTATTCAGTGCAATTCTTCACCTGCTCTGTACGATCGTCGCCGGAGCTATTGCGTTCGGCCTCTGGGAATGGGTGGTCGTGCGATTCCTGCTTTCCGGCAGTCAATTCGATCAATACGCATGGGGTCTGACTCTTGCGGGTCTCTTCGTCGCCTCACTGCTCATCCTGCGTCTGACGTGCGACAAGATCGTGCGCGCCAACGTAAGACTCCCTCACACTTATGACCTCGTTTTCGGTCTGCCGATCGGCGCCGCGTCTGGCATTCTCACGATCGGGATTCTGACCATCGCCTGCGGTTTCACCGGCTCAGAGATCGACATCTTGGGCTATACCGGCTACGCACGATCCTCAAAAACCGGCAAGGTCGAGTCGCATGATTCGCTCTGGTTCCCGGTGCATACGTGGACAGCGGGCTTCTATTCCTACATCAGCGCCACCTCGTTGACTACAAGCCTTCCGATGGCCGATGCGTACCCGCAGTT
>DASZQE010000144.1:0-3774 GCA_035550175.1 Phycisphaerales bacterium
ACTCGCTCGATACAAGAATGCGTCAACAATGAGCCACCGAGCGGCGGTGGCGACGAGAAGCACAAGCGAAGCTTCGAGGTAGCGCTGACGATGTCCGAGGGATTCCAGCGCGAGCAGTGCTGCTGCGCAGACGAGCCAGCCGCCGGTGATGGCTAGTCCGTGACACTGTGCCATGCAGATGATGGCCCAGAGAATCGTGGCGAGGCATGTGAGAAGAGCAGGAAGCGTTACCCAGTGTGCGGGCGGATCTTCACGGAGACGGTGTGCAACGGCATGCAGGGATGCAAAGCCGGCAAGTGCGAGGAGCGACCAGCGGGAAATCGTGATGGAGTAGAACGTGATCAGCGGCGTGTCAGCGCCGGCTGAGAGCACATCAAGCGTGAAAATCCGAGCGAGTGCAAGGGCACCGACGACGAGACCGAACACAGCGACGCCACGAGAAGCGAGGCGGCGGGCGATTTCAATGGAAGCGACCGCGATGGCGAGCCAGCCGATGGTCTGGCCGTAATCCTTGAAATGCAGCGCAACGGCGGTCGCAAGGAGGACGCCGGATTGTGCCCACAAAGCAAGGGCGAGTTTCTCGATGGCATCACGCGGCACTGAACGGAGCGAGGAAAAGCCGCGGCCGAAAAGGAATGCGGCGCTCGCACAGATGAGCGCTATCAGGAACGTGAATTCGCCGGTCCATCTGTGAGAGGATTGTGAAGCGGCGGACATGAGAGCGCACGTGAGCGTGACATACGATGCGGTGGAGAGAAGCGTGATGAACACGTTGCCAAACGCAGATTGTCCGCGAAGCGCAGCAAGAACCGATTCGACGAGAATCATGCCCCACCAGAGACTGAAGAAGATGACCGCGAGCTGCCAGTGAGTGACTCCGTATGAAAAAGACCAGAGGATGGACATGACGCCCAGGCCGCCAAGCGAGACGTATCGAAGCGAGCGGAAAGGCTGAAGGCAAATGGCGGAGAGAACGAGCGAGATGCCAAGGAGCATCGTGAGATAGAGGAAGAATTCCACGTGATGGGGCGTGTCTGAATGCACGAGCATGGGCGTGAGATATCCCGCGACCATGGAAAGCACGCCGATGGTGAGGAAGCGCGTGCGGTAGGTGATGGCGATGCCGATGAGCGCAACGATGGCCATGAGCAGGAACGCGCCGCCCTGATCGACAAGGTTGAAGTAGTTGAATGCCGCATAGCTGTCGAGGTAGAGCGTGCCGAGGCCCGCACCGAAAAGACCTGCGGAAGCTGCGGAGTTGATGCGGCGCAGAGCCATTTCGCCTGCTGCGAGGAGCAATGCGCCAAACGCCGCGATCATGAGGCAGCGTGCGAACGGACCGAGATGTCCCCACCAGCCGCGATCGATGCCGATCTTGACTGCAAACCCGACAGCGATGACGACGACAATCGCGCCGATCCACGCCATCCATTTTCCGCCGATGAGGAACTCAAGTGTCGGGCGAGAAGTTGTCGGCATTCGCTGCGCTTGTGGATGAAGGTGCGGACGATGCACGGACTGCGAGGTTGTTTGTGTGGGAATAGAAGGAGGGGTGGAGGCTTCAGAAACCACAGGCGGTTCCTGTGATTCGCCGGCTGATGCCTGTGAAGCTTGAGCAGCATCAAGCACAGCGCGGAGCTCATCTGCTGCCCGCTCTTGATGCTGAGTGGTTATGCGCGCAAAGGCATCTGTGCGAGAGACGTGTCGGGGAGGGGTTGGAACAGCTTCCGCAGGAATTGGTGGCGGCGGAGGTGCGACGGGCGCGGGCACAATCGGAGGCGGTGTTACCGTCGAAGTTTGTTCGATTACCGGGGGAGCGATCGGCGGGTGGGAAGGCTCGGGTTCATGATGCGGAATTGCCAGATGACGCTCGATCCGATCGATGCGTTCAGTGAGCTCGAGGAGACGGCGTTCGAGGTCATTCGGGTTCATGCAACAACCTGGCTCAGCAGGAAAGGAACCCCCGCTCATGATGTATATTAGTACACACTAACTTATCGTCAAGTGACAAATGCCGGAAACCGGAACAAAGGAATTGTGCAAGAGATGATCGGCCCTGAAAGTGAGAATACGTCAGAATCGGTCTGCATTGAAGGGGCGGATATCAATTGCTGAACCATTGCTGAGGATGTGGTCAGCCGCGATTCGAGCAGTCGCCGGGCCATAGGCGAAACCGTACTTGGCGTGTCCTGCTGCGATGAAGAGATTCCTGAGCTTCGGCGCCCAGCCAATGACCGGAAGACCGTCCGCAGTGCAGGGACGAAGTCCGCACCATTCCGATTTCACGATGGTCTGGTCAATGCCGTGAAGATATTTGCGAGCGCCTTCAGGCAGCATTTCGAGGCGGCGACGATAGATTTTGTGATTGATTCCGGAGAGCTCGACCGTGCCGGCAAGGCGGAGTCCGCCATCCATCGGTGTGACGGCGACGAATGTTTCATTGAGCACACATGAAACGGTGGGGCAGGGATCAGGGGCTGTGAGGTTAAGGTGATAGCCCTTGCCGGCCTGCATGGGGATTCGGACGCCGAACTGGCGTGCAAGCGCATCGGACCACACGCCTGCGGCGAGGACCACGGAGTCAGCGTGGAGTTGCTCACCGGTTTCGAGCGTGACGCCGGAACAGACGCCATTTGACGTGACGAAAGACTTGACGGGAGTCTGAAAGCGAAGTGTTGCGCCGTGCTTTTTCGCGCGGTCGGCGATCTGCTCAACAGCGCGGCGGGGATTGGCGAAGCGCGAATCCGTGTAGTGGACAGCGCCGACGACCTCAGGAAGGAAGGCAGGTTGAAAGGCGCGAAGCTGATCGCCCGAAAGCGTAGTGGTTTTGTAATCGTGCTTGTTGAGGAGGCGGGCGTCCTCGAGCCCGTGATCCATGCCTTCTCTGGTGAGGAACACATCGAGCCAGCCGCCGGTGTTGTATTCACAATCGAGCGACTCATCAGCGACGAGTTTGTCCCAGCATTCGCCGGTTTCCCAGCCGAGCTGCGCGAGGATGTTCATGCAGTGGTTGAAATGTGCTGGCGTGCAGGCGGAGCGGAATCGCCACATCCATGCAAACAGGCCGAAGTCCACGCGAGGCGGAATGTACAGTGGGCTACCACCATCGAGCATCCACTTGATGGTTTTCCAGACGAGTCCGGGACGACCCAGGGGCGGATGGCCGAGCGCGATGATGCCGGCGTTGCCTTTGGAAGCGCCCTCGTGGAGTTGGTTGCGCTCAAGGAGCGTGACGCGATGGCCTGCACGGGCGAGGTAATAGGCGGTGGTGACACCGATGATTCCTCCGCCGACGATGATGGTGTGAGACGACATATCGAGATGAGTGAACTGATTTGATTGCTGAGATTTGCGAGCATCAGGAACGCAGAAGAGCGGGATGATATTGAAAAGGAAATGAAAAAGGGGCCGGACGAGAGTCCGACCCCTTGGGGCAAATCAAATTGGCGAGGCAGATCAGCTCCCGCTCTTGTTCTTGAGAGCGTTCTCGAACTTCTCGAGATTCGCCTTGAGCTCATCGACGAGCTCTTCCTGGGCAGGGTTGAGAGCGAGTGCGGCCTTTTCAGTCTTGACGGCTTCTTCAAGCTGACCTTTGTTGAAGTAGCAGAAGGCGAGGGTATCCAACACGGCGGGATCCTTGCCGCTTGCGACTTCATTCGCACGGGAAGCGACCTTGAGTGCAAGATCGTAATCGTGCTTGGCGGAATCGGGGGCGTTCACGATCATCCACGCGAGCTGGTTGAGCATCATGGAATCATCGTTGTGGTCCTTAAA
>DASZQE010000145.1:0-4441 GCA_035550175.1 Phycisphaerales bacterium
GCGGCATCAGGCGGGTACTACATTTCATGCGGCGCCAACAAGATTTTCGCAGAGCAAACGACCATCACAGGAAGCATCGGCGTGATTGCCCATGTGATGACGTTCAAAGGCTTGATGGACAAAGTCGGAGTTGAACCTGAGACGATCGTGGCAAGCAGTTCGCCGGCGAAAGCGGTCGCCAATGACATGTATCGGAATTGGAATGAGGCGGATCGAAAAGAAGTACAGATGCTGCTGGATTCCGCATATGAGGTGTTCATCAGCCGGGTGAAAGCCGGGCGAGGGGCGATCATCGGAAACGATTCACAGGTCGCCGCCATTGCGGATGGATCGGTGTACACACCGATGGAAGCGCAGAAAGCGGGATTGATCGACGGGATCGGATATCTGGATGACGCGATTGCTGCGGCAGAAAAGCTGGCGGGATTCGGGGCGGGATCATGCGAAGTGGACATGCTGCGAAGGCCGGGATCACTGATGGGCGCACTGCTGGCTGAGCAGCAGGGCTTGAATCTGACGAATGTCACGACTGGTTCGCTTCGTCATGCAATGAATGAAATGAGCACCACCCGTCCGATGTACCTCATGCACTGAGCGTCAAAGATCAGGAATCATGGCACGACGATTCGTTCATTCCGGGAGCACAGCGCTGAGAATCATTCCAGCGATTGTCTGTTTGTTCATGAGTTTGAAATGCGTGGCTTCGTCCACAACCGTGTCGGACGCGCGCGTTCAGAAAGCCATTGATGCAATCGTGCAGGAGTTGTACGCACGCAAGGATGCAGCGCGATTCTGGGAGCCAGCAACCGTTCCGGTCGGAGAAAGCCCGAGACAAACCGGCGGGCACACGGCTCTGGTTGTGTGGGCATTGCTGCACGCTGGGCAGAGTTACCAGGATGAACGCCTACAGGACGTTGTAGCGGGTCTCGAGAACATGCAGATGCAGGGCACGTATGCCATCAGCGTTCGGTGCAACGTGTGGGCGATGCTGCCGGACAAGTTCAAGCCGATGTTGCAGAATGATGCGCAGTGGCTGATGGATTCGTTCAGTGATTCGTGCGGCGGATGGGATTACGTGCGCAATCCGAATGCGGAGCGGCAGGACAACTCGCTTCGGCAGTTCGGCGCACTGGCGTTGTGGGAAGCGTCGAAACGAGGCGTTGAGGTGGATCGGCGGATATGGAAATCCATTGAGCAGGCGCTGATCAAGTGCCAGCTTTCTGATGGCGGGTGGAACTACAGCGGCGAAGGCCCGGCGACGGGTTCGATGACGGCGGCGGGACTTGCTTCGTTGTACATCACGCAGGGGGAATTGCACTCGCGCGAATTTGAATCGCTTGATTCCCGCAAGCCGGAACCGGAGAAGATTGCGATGGATCAGGGGCTCGAATGGCTTAACGACCATTTTTCAGTGGAGAAGAATCCAGGCAAGGACACATATTTTTACTACTACCTGTGGGGCATTGAGCGAGTCGGCCTGGCAAGCGGGCGAAAAAGATTCGGCGGCGCGGACTGGTACGCGGAAGGCGCGGGGCAGATCATCACCAGACTATGTGAAGTTGACTCACATGGAGATGTCGAAATACGAACCGATGACGCAGGCGAACGTGACCACACCATCAAGACTGATGATCTGGCGATGGGGTTGCTTTTTCTGAGTCGAGGACGTGTGCCGGTGGCGGACTGCAAACTCGTCATCGAGGATCAACGGTGCGAAAATAGACCGCTTGATGCTGATCATTTCGCAGGGAAGATTGCGGAAGGTCTTGAACAGAACGTCAACTGGCAACTGGTAACGCTGACGAATCCGATTGATGACTGGCTGGACGCACCATTCGTGTATTTCGCCTCGGACAAGCCGTTGCAATGCCTTGTGAAGGACGGGAAGACGATTGACGTGATGGGATATGTCCGCGCCGTGCGCCAGTACATGGCGAAACGCGCAACGACGGATCATCCGAGCCAGTTGAAACCTCCGATAAGACCACAGGTTCCCGAGGCTTCCATTGTCAAGAATTATCTTGACCGAGGAGGCATGCTTCTTGCAGTGAATGAAGGTGGATCGCAGCGATTTGCGGAGTCCGTGGAAAAACTCGGACTGCTGATGTACCCGCAGTATGAGTGGCGCGTGCTGGAGCCGACACACTGGGCATATTCGCTGCACGAACCTGTCACAAGCAGGCGACCGATCCTCAAGGGACTCTCGAATGGAGTGAGAGACCTTATCATCATCTGGCAGGGACCGGACCTTGCGAAGACCCTGCAAAGCGGTACGGACCAGGCGCATTCAAGCGTTCCGACAGCGATGAACTTGTTTCTTTACGCATCGGAGAAGGGCCGGGTCAGGCCACGGCTACGAATCACCGAGCCCCAACGTACACAGAAGAACGCTCCGGAGCGATCCGTGAGAATCGTGCGGGCGATTCACGCAGGCAACTGGAAGCCGGAGCCTCAGGCGATTGATCGATTTGCGGATTGGATTCTTGTCAGCAGGAACATTCATGTTGAAATCGCTGACGAGCCATTGGGCGACATCGGGACGATGAATGACGGCATGACGCTTGCGATGATCTGCGGGACAGAAGCTGCGGAATTCTCGGCGGCGCAGCGCAACGCACTTGCTGAGTTCCTGCACAGCGGCGGCGTTGCTGTCTTTGAAAATTCCGGCGGATCAGGCGCCTTCACGAAATCTTGCGCAGACATGTTCCACGAGTTCTCAGCCGACGGGCTCACGCCTCTGGGGCAATCGCCGATTGTCACTGGAAAGGGCCTGCCGACCGGCGTGAACGCTTCTCGATGCGACTACCGGCCGTTCACGCTGGAGACACTCGGGAAACGTGAAACAAGTCCGCGACTGACGGGGATGAACGTGGGTGAACACGGGTTGTTGATTGTCAGTGCGGAGGATCTCAGCCAGGCGCTACTGGATCAGCCGTGCTGGGGCGTGAATGGTTACACGACGGAATCGGCAAGAATCCTTCTGGGGAACATTGTCGAGTTCGTGCTTCAGGACCGAACGAAGACGGATGCGCCGTGATCGTTGTCCTTGGTTGATGACACATCAGACCGCCTGGCCGAATTCATACGAATCCAGGCCGTATTGCTTCATTTTCTTGTAGAGCGTGGTGCGGTTGATCTGCAATTGATCAGCGGTTTTCTGGCGGTTCCAATCGTTGGCTTTGAGCGCTGCAAGGATGATCTGCTTCTCGGGTTCTTCGAGCGCCTTGTGCAGCGGCAACGGATCACGGTCAGCGTGACCAGCGAGTTTCCACGTTGCTGCGCCCGGAGACATGATCGAGCGCGACAGATCGTTTGTTGAAACCTCGGCGACCTGCGGCGGAAGGTCCGCGACATCGATGCGAGTGGATCGAGTGAGCACCACCGCGCGTTCCACGAAGTTTTCGAGCTCGCGCACGTTTCCGGGGAACGAATACTGCTTGAGCACATCCATCGCCTGCTGCGTGAATCCGAGGATCTGCTTGCCTGCTTCGCGTGCCTTGAGTTTGAGAAAATGCTCAGCAAGAAGCGGAATGTCCATGATTCTGTTTCGCAGCGAGGGAACCTGGATCATCACCACGTTGACGCGATAGTACAGATCCTGCCTGAACTGTCCGTCCGCCACGAGCGCCTCAAGCGGCTGATTGCTTGCAAGGATGACACGCACATCGACCTCAATGGTCTTTGAGGAACCGACGGGCTCGAATTTCCGTTCCTGCAGGAGCCTCAGGAGCTTCAATTGCATGGCCGGCGAGGCGGAATTGATTTCATCAAGAAAGAGCGTGCCGGTGTGCGCGGCCTGAAATCGTCCGATTTTGTCCGCGTGTGCGCCGGTGAACGCGCCCTTCACGTGGCCGAACAATTCACTTTCAAGCAAGGGCTCCGGCAGCGATCCGCAGGAAACCTCGACGAACGGCTTGTCCGCTCGCTGTGAATAGCGATGAATGGCGCGAGCGATCAGGGATTTTCCAGTGCCCGATTCGCCTGACATCAACACGGTGGCTTTGCTTGCTGCAACGGCCTGAATCGTGTCGAAAATGCGACGCATTCGAGGATCGCTGCCGAGAATGCCATCGAATCCGTGACGCTGATCCAGTTGATCTTTCAGTCTGGCGTTTTCCGCAAGCAAGACGTGCTGGCGCACAGCTTTTTCAACAGCGATACGAAGTTCATGATCCACCAGCGGCTTTGTCAGGTAGTCCACGGCTCCAAGCTTGATCGCCTGCACCGCACTCTCAATCGTGCCATATCCCGTGATGACAACCGGAACAATTTCGGGATGATCCTTGCGCAGCGCCTTCAGCAAATCCATGCCTGACATTCCGGGCATCACGAGATCCGTGACCACCACGCCGACGGCTGAAACCTGTTCGCCGGGCTTTGCATTGCTGTCGATCGAGACGTGCTGCGATGCCTGAATGATTTGAAGCGCCTGCACGGCGCT
>DASZQE010000146.1:0-1872 GCA_035550175.1 Phycisphaerales bacterium
AAAACCAGAATGCTCACGAACGACGACGACGGCTGCCGACCAACCCGCCAAGGCCCAGCAGTGCCAACGCGCCGGGCGCCGGTGCTGCATACACTTCGAGCGAGCCGACCGTGGTTCCGATATCAAAGCCCGACAACTCGACTTTCAGCCACACGCTGATGGTCGTTGCGCTGCCGACCACGTTGAACGATTCGAATCCGCCGTCTCCGGGGAAGCCGAACGTGTCGCCATCGCCGTTGCTGCCGAATGCTCCTGCATTCACGGCAGTGCCGTTGGGCCACATCGTGCGTGCGCTGACGCCGCCGATCAGCCCCTGATACATCGGGTCGCCTGCGAACGGCCCTGCGGATTGATTTCGCAGAATCGCGCCGTCACCCAGCAGATCCGTCACGGTGCCGCTTACCGAACCTCGCATGTTCACGGTTTCATTCGTGAAGCCCGCGATGTTCACAGTCACCAGCGCCCAGAATGTCTGGAAGCCGCCGGTGTTATTCGTCACTGCGAGATTCGCGTTCACGAACTCGGCAGTCGATCCGCCTGCGACGTTCGATGGACCGCTTGCGCGAATGTCCCACTGCATCGACCACGGGCTGTCGCCGCCGCCTGATGGAATCGCGCCGCTGGTTCCGCCGAGGAACTGCCAGCCGGCAACACCGAGGTCATTGATCTCAGTGCTTTCCGAGTTCATGTTGTAGACCTGCTGCCCGACGGAGTCGCCGCTGGCATCCCACAACATTGAAACCACAGGTGCCGTCACGCTCGCCATCGTGGAGCTGGAAATCATTCCGACCGCGGTCAACGCGATCACTGACGTTGTTTTGCCGTTCACGCATGAGCAAATAGCAGACATGCCTTTTCATCCTCCGTAAGGCTCTCTCTGCTTCTTTTCGCTCGTATGTCGTTGTGGCCAATCACGCCCACACGTCCGCGAGCGCTGCGTTTGCGCTCGCCCACCCTATCGTCTCAACAACCTACCACCGGCATTTGAACCTTTCAAGAAACAATCTGCCATTTTGTGTGAGTTATCAGATCGCACATATTTTCACTTTTTTGCAATGGATACGGCGTTTTCGACACCGTCTGGCTAACACCGCAGTTTCCCTGAATTCAAGCTGCATCCACCAGCGCGCACGCATTCAGTGAATCCTTCCAAAGTCCTAACGAATTTCGCACATCCTCCGCATTCCTCGCCAGGCGAATCTGTTCCTTGAAGATCTTGCTGTGAGAAAGGCCTTTTCCGCACCAACTGATTCGCTGGCGGAGTGATTTGAGCGCATGCAACTCGCCCAGATGCTCTAACAAGAGATCAAAATGGCGCTCGATCACATCAATCATCTGCGCGCCCGTCGGCGACTCAGATGCGCGCCCGGTCTGCAGAAGGTCACGGATTTGCCTGAAAATCCAGGGTGAACGCAGCGAGCCTCGGCCGATCATCACGCCGGCACACTTTGTCATGCGCATCATGTGAAGAGCGTCGTGCGCATCATTGATGTCGCCGTTACCGATCACTGGAATGCGCGCAACGGCGGCAACCACGCTGGCGATTCCATCCAATGATGCGGAAGGCTTGAACATCTGCACGGTGGTGCGCCCATGAATCGTAATTGCGGCAATTCCGATGTCTTCAAGCCTTTTCGCAAGCATTGGCGCAACGATGTGCTGCGGATCCCAGCCCAAACGCAGTTTCGCGGTCAAGGGAACGCCTGTGCGTTCAAGCGCTTTCACGATGCGCGCTGCAAGCCGCAACGTGCCGTCGCAATCGCACAAGAGCAGTGATCCGCCGTTCTTTTTGGTGACTTTGTCCACCGGACAACCCATGTTGATATCCACAATTTTCGCGCCGTGATCGACGGCCCACAGCGCGGCTTCGGG
>DASZQE010000147.1:0-3081 GCA_035550175.1 Phycisphaerales bacterium
GAGAACACCGCGGCCGCTGAGTCCGCAATCCGCGACACCGACTTCGCCAAGGAAACCGCTGACCTGACCCGTCAGCAGATCCTCAGCCAGGCGGCCACCCAGGCGTTGTCAATCGCCAACGCTCAGCCGCAGTCGGTGCTCTCGCTGCTCGGTCGGTAATCGCTGAGATTCCGACAACTTGATACATCACGCGACGGCCGAAAGGCCGTCGCATTATTTTTTGCATTGAAACCAGGAATGAAATCCAACCGGATTCCGAAAGTGCCGTGATTCAGCCAAAGTTGCACGGCCCATGAGGATTGCCGCATCCGCACCCCGGTCCTTTGTGTACGTGCGTTGAGGCTGCTGGTGAACCCGCCACGCTGAACGTGCTGTGAACTCGTGTGAACTTTCGACCCTTGCCATCAGGGTCGTCAACCGGCTTGTCTGCATCAGCCATCGGACGCAGCAGCGTGATCACTTCACCGTCCTCGACCGCCTTGTATTCATACATCGGCATGGATTTGCTCCGTCAGGTTCTGCGCTCCATCATACGTGGGTTGCGCCGTGAGGGCACCCCTGTTCTTGACCATTTCGCATACAAGGATTCGGGTATCCTCTGCCACCTTCGCCCATGACTTCAACAGCCACAAGCGACGAATCACTCGCACCGATCGCATCTGTCACGCCGCCAGGTGCTGGAACCGTACGACTCTGGTTTGTCCTTGTCCTTGCCATCACGTTTCTTCCGCCGTTCATCGGCGCGCATTTCCGTGATTCACGACACACCATGGAAAACGTCGCACTGGTGTCCTCGCAGGAAACCTGGCTCCGCTGGCACGAACACACCGAGAATCCGTTGATCACGTACAACGATGATCTGCCTCGTTACGAAAAACCTCCGCTGCTCACGTGGCTCGACATGATGGCATGGGCCGATCTGGATCCATATCCGCCGGATCCTGACAAACTCGTTCTTCGGGCACGTGAAGTCGCAGTGCTTTTGGGCTCACTCTGCATAGTTTCAATCTTCTGGATCGGTTGCACCATTCGCGGCCCTCGCCTCGGCGCACTCGCAGCGATGGTCGCCGGATCGATGTTCTTCCTCCAGCGTCAATCACAAACTGCTTCTTACGACATCCATTTCACAGCATGGGCCACCTTCGCCGTTGCGGCAGGTTTCGCGCTCGTGCGTTCGCGTACGTTTCGCTCAAAATCAGATTCACTGCTCAGTGTTTCTGCATCATCAGCAGAGTTGCAGGCAACTGCCCCAAAGTGGAAATTGATATTGACTGTGCTGGCAGTGGGGGGGGCGACCTTTGCAGCAGTGATGAGCAAAAATCCGCTTGCCTACATACTGATTCTTCCTCCCGTCATCGCCTATATCGTCTCGCGTACAGCTCCGCGCGTTGCTGCATATCGATCATTTTTGCTCACGGTGCTGGCCGCTTCCATTCCTGTTGTTGCGTGGTATGTCTACGTTCGGTTCACAGTTCCTGATTCAGCCTATCACCTCGAAAAGGAATTCACCCAGCTCCGCTCCGATCCTCAGCCTTGGTACTACTACGTCGGCCTCCTCGGTCTCGTCGCTCCGTGGACCATTTGGCTCATCGGTGGGCTGCTCCATCCTTTTGCCCGTCAGGCTTCTTCCTCACCCGTTTCACGTCGTGCGCTCAAAGCAGTTTTCTTCTGGTTCTGTTTCATTCTCTTCTTTTTTTCGCTCTGGGAAGCGAAACAGCAACGCTACATTCTCCCCATCATCCCGCCCGCTGCGCTGCTCATCGCGTGGGTGTGGCTTGATCATGACAATTCCTCCGCCGCTCTCCCCGAGCATCGCTGTCAACCCTGGGTCATTGCCTTGCACTGGATCATTTTGTTGTGCAGCTCCTTTCTGTTCGCTGCGTTTTGTGTTTTTCAACACCGCATTCAACCGCTTATCGCTTCCGCACAACGATTCATCACCGACCACAACTGGCAGAATTCCAAAATTCTCTCCTTGCTTCATCTCAACGATTCTGCCTTTGAGCCTGTTGTGCATCCGCTTCCGTCCATGCTCGGCATCGCGCTGCTCGCGCTCCTCCTGCTATGCGTGATTTCCGGCTGGCGAGCGCACCGCGCCGGCCGCTCGGCTTGTGCCTGCGTGTGTACCTCGCTCTGGGCGATTGTTCTCACCACCACATTCTGGGTTCTCTACGGCCTTGGCCCTGACGCCGGCCATCCGCTTCGTCCCGTCATCCGTGAGTTTTCCGCATATGTCGGCGAAGCGCCCGTTCGTTCATTCATTCATCTTGATGACGATGACGAGAAAAAAGGCTTGCTCGCCAAGCCCATGTACCGGTTGAACGAAGAATTCCGCTTTTACTACGGCCGCCTCATCCATCGCATCAACGCAGATGAGCTTGCAGAGTACGCCCAATCAAATCAAACCGTCTACGTTCTCACAAAGTCAAGTCCTTCATTCGCCAAGCCACTGCAAGCAGCCGGCTTCACGCTCGATCACCCCGTGCAGACCGACATCCACGAATATCTCGACCTCTGGGTCCATCATCCGTCGCAATAATTCAGCGCAACGCACACACGACGTCGCTCAGACCTTCCACTCCGTCTTCTTCAAGGTCTTCTCGACCTTGTCCTTCCATTCGCTGTAACCTGCGCGTCCCATCAGTCCGAACGTGGCCACCTTCCCCGTCTCCACCGCAGGCTGATCGTATGCATCAATATTCAGCATCAATCCCGAATACGCTGTCACGATCTCCCACATCTGAATGAACTGTCCGACTGTGTGCGCATTTACTCTCGGGAACGAGATCGTGAAGTTCGGCCGCTGGCTCTCCACGAGCGCATATTCCGTTGCTCGCTTCTCCGCCGCGATCAACTCGCCCAGTGTGCGACCTTCCAGATATTTCAGATTCTCGACACCGAGCCCCTTCGGTACTGCCGCCTTGCGGTCAAACTTCTCAACCTCAATCAGCGCGAACACTTTGTCGTTCGGCCCTTCCCGATACAACTGCACCTGACTGTGCTGATCCGTGGTCCCCAGCGCCTTGATCGGCGTCGCGCCCGCAAAGACTTCCTTTCCTTGCTTGTTCACTCGCTTGCCCA
>DASZQE010000148.1:0-2563 GCA_035550175.1 Phycisphaerales bacterium
GTCATCGCCAACGGCAAGACAGTCTTCCAAGGCCGTGCCACTCGCTCGCTCGAGTCGATCAAGCAATCACTCGAGGACCGTTTTGATCCGCGATGCATCGCTACCGCCCAACTTCAGGTTTCAATCCCCGCAGATTCGAATAATCCTTGATCCCCCTGCACCATTTCACTTCGCGCCTCAAATCGCCATGAAGGAAATTGGGAAAAAGTGGGCGATACTGGATTCGAACCAGTGACCTCACGGGTGTGATCCGTGCGCTCTAGCCAGCTGAGCTAATCGCCCAATCAATCAGCACCACACTATACCCGCTCCTCCACCCGCACAAAAGTCGGCGATTCGCGGCGCGGCTGCAGCCTTATTGCGGCTCTTCCTTGCGGGCCGCGGTCACGTGCTGAGCGTCGTCCATGTCCTCGGCTTCGCGGGAAACCGTGCGCCTGGTGGAGGATTGATCTTCCAGTTTCCGCTGGGCCGCGCTGCGTTCACGCTTGGCGGTGGTTTCCTCCTCAATGTCATCATCAATCCCCTTGATCCCCTTCTTGAACTCCACGATGCCTTTCCCCAGCGATTTTCCCACTTCCGGCAAACGTCGCCCGAAAATCAACAGCCCCAGAATGAGCAGAATGATCCATTCGCTTCCCTGCGGCATGCCGATCGCAAGAGTCGGAGCCGTCAATCCAGCCATCAGTTGTTGGTGCAGCATGCTCGTACCTTTGAATCCTTTGAGTTGTCCACCGCAGGGAATTGTAGCTCTTTTGGCTGTGGGAATCTCCAATCTTTCCTCATTCATCTTTCTTGGCTGAAATCGACCTTTTTGACCCCGACCAGCCGATGATGCCATGATTCTCACAACCATTTTTTCCCCGGTCGTGTCCGGAAGGTTCTTCACCATGCACATCCGTCTCCGCGCAGTGTCCATCCTGGCTTCCGCCTGCTTCATGCTGACCGGCTGCAACAGCACGCAAGTTGCCGTTGAACAGCCCAAGCCCGATTACACCCACCAGCTTCCGCCCGGCGCTTCCGCGCTTCGCCTGATCACCGACCCATCGCGCATGCCCGACATCGCTGCCGCCTGCAACGCAGGCAAGCATCACGTGTATCTGGCGCACGCGCTTGATGAGAGCATCGCGTGGTTCAACAAGCCCTCCTCGAAGACGTTCTTCCCGTTCCAGGGTTTCTCGCATGAACAGGCGATGGCCAGCGTCTATGCCATGCGCGATCTGCTCAAGAATTCCTCCGATGAGCAAGCGTTTGTTGATGCGGTCAAGAGCAAGTTCGACGTCTACGAATCCGTGGGCTACAACAATCAGGGCATCGTGCTCTTCACCGGCTATTACTCGCCGGAGTTCCGCGCATCGCTGGTGAAGACTCCGGAGTTCTCCTATCCTCTTTATAAGCGGCCCGCTGATCTGGTCACGGATCCCAACGGCAAGCCCCTCGGCCGCAAACGCGCGGACGGAACGGTTGAGCCGTACCCCACGCGCAAGGAAATCGAATCATCCGGAATGCTTCGCGGCACGGAACTCGTCTGGCTGCCCGATGCGCTGTCAGCGTACATCATTCACGTCAACGGCTCCGCACAGCTCCGCATGCCTGATGGCTCGCTCATGTACATCGGCTACGCAGGCAAGACCGACCGCGCGTACAAGGGCCTAGGCGCATCGATGGTCGAAGCCGGCCTCATCAATAAGAATGATCTTTCGCTCCCCGCCATCCGCCGCGTCTACCGCGAGAATCCGCAGCGCGTACAGGAACTGATGAACAACAACGAGTGTTACGTCTTCTTCGCGCCGTACGATGGCAAGAACTGGCCTGCAGGCTCGCTCGGTCAGCAGGTGTCCGCTGAAGCCACGCTCGCCACCGACAAATCCATTTATCCGCGCGGCGGAATCGTGCTTGTGGACACCGACAAGATCAATTTCTCCAACGCCAAGGTTCGCTTCCAGTCCTTTATGCTTGATCAGGACACGGGCGGCGCGATCCGCGCGCCCGGCCGTGCGGACATCTACATGGGCGTCGGCAGCTCAGCGGAAATCCTGGCCGGCGGTCAATACGCCGAAGGCCGCCTGTATTACTTCTTCCTGAAGGATCATTACGTCGACGATTATCTTCCCGCCGCAAAGAAGTGATTGCGACACAGTTCCTATTTGATCGTCTTGAGCGCTGCATGTGAATGCGGTGCTCTTTTTATCTCCTCTCTCGCGCGGCTTTGATCTTGTGCAGCGATTCTCTACGGCGATCGCATCGATTCCATGTTCTTTCTGACGCGCTCCTTGATTTCCCCGCTCATTTTGATAATCGGCGGATACTGTCGCACCTGCATGCCGTTTCGTTCATCGCCATGCATCTTCGCCGTCGCGTCAAACGCCAGGCGACCCTGCATCCTGTGCACATCGCGAAGCGGGTCGCAGTTCGCGCAGAGGTGAAACATCACGCTTTGCCAGTCATTCACATCCACCGTCTCATCCACGATCACGACGAATCTTCCAACGTCCTGCGGCGCATTGCTCCACACGTGTGCAATCGCTTCCGCGCCCGCCCCCCCTCGCTCCTTCTTGACGTTTAG
>DASZQE010000149.1:0-3061 GCA_035550175.1 Phycisphaerales bacterium
CGTCATGATCTCGCTGGTCAACGGCCATGTCATGCTCGCTCGTTCCGCATCCGTCAACTGGTCGCGCACTTCAACCATTCGCCTCGCCTGCTCCGCCGTCACGCCGTCCAGACTCAACAGGGCAACTTCCCCGGCTTGATCCACATCCAGTTTTCCGAACTCGAATCCGCCCGGCGTGGGAGTCAGCAGATCCAGAATGCCCGCCCAATCCTCGCGCGGAATCTCCACCTCGTTCATCATCATCACCAGCGATTTTCTCGAATCCAATCCTTGCTTCTTCACAAGTTCAGCAAGTTTCGCCGCCGCATCCGTGTTCGTGCATTTCTCAAGCGCGCGATCCAGTTCTTCCTGTGTAATCGCGCCCGGCTCGATCCGCGGCGAGCCATCTTCACGAATCACCGGCTCCGCTGTGCCGATCGAAAGCGCATCCGCCCACCGTTCATCACCCACCGGCGTATCTCCACCGTCTTGCAATCCCTCCTCCTTCATGTCGCCTGCTCGCTGCAACTCCCCCAATCGTTGATCAATCGCTCCGTGCAGCATTTCATCCGTCACGCCCGTTACATCCGCAAGTTCATTGATCGAGGAGAACATTCGCCCCGGCCGGGCATCACGTTCAGCAAGAATCGCGTCCGCCATCGATTCGTGCATCAAGCCCGTCCGTGCTAACCCCTCCGCCGTTGAAAAATTTACGTCCACCTTTCCCGATTCCGAAACCCACCTCGTTCCGTTCCTGCCGACTACAAGAAGCCGCACGACCGCCGTGCGCCCGTCGTGCTCATACAGCGTGTACTGCTTTTCGAGTTTCAGTGCCTGACCCTTCAGCATGGCGGACCGCTGATTTTCCAATTGCGTCATCACCACCCGAATCCCGGACTTCGCCATCGCTCTCGCCTGAATGCTCTCCGTCGAAACCCGCTCGGACACCGCTTGCGTCTGCACCATGAAAATCACGCTCGTCGCAATCAGCAGCGAAATCCCGACGATCGCGAACACCGCCACAATCACAAACCCGCGCCGGATTCCACCTTCGTTGCGCTTCATCCGCGACCTCGCATTTCCGCAAGTCCCGCGTTTCCGCTTTGCGAATTGTCGGAATCCGGAATCGCAACGACGCGCACACGATCCGCCGGCCGTTCCTCGTCCGATGACGTGTCCGCCGACTCATCATCCCCACCCAGCCACAGCGAAACCTCCACGGCCCGTGGCAGCGCATTGCTCTTCACGCTGTCAAAACTCGATCGCCACTGCCGTCCATCAAAATATCTGAATCGCATCCGACCAATCCGCACGCCCAGCGGTTCAAAGTGAACGCCCCCCAATTCCGCTCTCCATGTTTCACGATGACCTTTCACTTCGCGTGTGTCTGCAAGAAATCGATACTCTGAAATTTGCAGATCCTCCGAAGCGCCGCCTCCTCTGTTTGAATCTCCGCCGGAAACGGTTACGCCTCTGAACAGTATTCGCAGCGAGTTTCCGCTCCCCTTGACCCCTGCGCCTGTTCGTGCGTCGCCCACCACGCACGTCATCAGTTCCGTTTCGATCCGGTCCAGCAGCGTCGCGGCCGCTCGCTCCTTCGCCACTTCGCCGACAACCGCATTGCGCGTTTGAATCACGTCAAACAAATACGTGAACAACGCGCCCGTCAACGCAAGCGAAATCGCAATGGCGACCAGCGCCTCGATCAGCGTGAAGCCGCGCCGGCCTCTGCATTGCTGATTCCTCCTCGCTTCGCCCCTCATGGTCCCGCCTCCGATTGAGTCGTGCTTCCCGCTTCTTCATCATCCATGCGCACGATCTGCCGAAGCGTGGCCTTCACCGCAGGATGATCCGCGTCTTCTTTCGCGCCTGTTTCACTGACGTGTACTTCCACCAGCAGTAGCCCGGAATACTCCGTCCGGTTTGTGCGCACATCTATCGTCCAGCCGTCCGCCGTTTCCGTGCTTCCCTCCCGAAGATCGCTCAGCGTCACAGCCCCTGATTCCAGCGTGCTCATCCGCGATCGTGCTGCGTCCATCGCCCGCAACATCTGCCGGTCCCGATCCAGCGACTGCAGCGATCCCTGAATCGTCGTCAGAACGTACATCGCCGCGCCTGCGAAGATCGCCAGCGACACCAGCACCTCAAAAAGCACAACTCCACGCCGCGCTCTTCGCGTTCGCTTGCTTCGTCCGTCGTGCACGGCCAACCTGCCAAATTCAGTTCCGGCGTCCGTCCTGTCCGCCGTTCCCGTCCTGCTTCCGATTCTCGCGTCCACGTGCGGAATCGTCCTTCCCACGGTCATACGTTCGTCCCGTCTCCGCCTCATCATCCTCCTCAATGTGTGTCTTTGAATCCGCGTCACGTTCACCGGTCTGCCGCACAAATGCCGGCACACCTGTCCACGGATTGATCACCAGCTTCGATTTTCTCCCCGATTCATCCTGCATCATCACCGCATCCCCCACCACCGCCGATCCATCCGGCATGAACACCGCCAGGCGAATGTCATCACTCGGGCTGCCGATGTCTCCGACTGATTTCCCGCTCATGCCCGCTGCAATCTGCTCCTGCACGCCCGGAACAAATCCGCCCCCGCTCCCCTGCGCATCGTCCTCATTGCTTTCGCTGCCGAAAACTCCCCATCCGCGCTCCGTCGGCGCTCGTGTGATCGAAATTCCGCGACCGAACGTTCTGCTCGCCCACGCCTCATCTATCTTTCCGTGCCCGTTTTCGCTGTCAGCGAACATCGAAAAATCTTCCGCGCCGCTCGTGATGTTTCCGCCATCATCATTCGCCCACGGTTGGAAGAGCCTCGCTTCCAGTCTCGGGGGGTTGGCGTGATACACCACCTCCACCGGCGTCTGCGTCGTCTGCGAGTGCGTTCGCGCCATTTGCAACTGGTCGTCCGTCACGTCTGCAGCGCTTTCAAACGCCCGCTCATCCACCATCTTCATGAACGTCGGCAGAATCAGCGCAAGCAAACCTGCCAGCAACGCCAGCGCCACCAGAACTTCAAACAGTGTGGATGATCGCTTCAGCTTCATTCAGACCCTATCGGCTCAGCCCCCTGTTCCCGCTC
>DASZQE010000150.1:0-3322 GCA_035550175.1 Phycisphaerales bacterium
CGAAGTCATTCAGCACGCATTGGATCACTTTGATGAGGCCCGCGAGCAGGAGTTCTACATTCCCTGCCGAAACGGCGCACAACTGCCCGTTATCGTCTCCGGACGCCATCTCGAAGGTCCGCCCCCGCTGAGCAACCACAGGATTATCACGGTCATCGGCATTTCGCAGCAGAAACGCGCTGAGCATGAAGTGCAGGAGCGATACCGCGACATAGCCACGCTCAGCGACACCATTCTTGAACAGGCTCTTGAACTCAAGAATTATTCACGCAACCTTGAGGAGCGCGTGCGTCTTCGCACCCAGGAGCTTCACAAGGCCAACATGGAAGCCATCTTCATGCTCGCCGTCGCCAGCGAAGCCAAGGACCGGGACACAGGCTCGCACGTCCGCCGTATCGAGCATTCCGCACGGCTCATCGCCAAGGAACTCGGCCTCTCCGAATCCGAATCCGACCGGATCGGCTACTCCGCCATTCTGCACGACGTCGGCAAGATTCACGTTCCTGATGCAGTGCTCATCAAGCCTGCTGCGCTCACGAAAGAAGAATGGGTCACCATGCGCCAGCACACAACGGCCGGCGAGCGCATCCTCTCGCGCGAGCCCTTCTTTGATGTCGCGCGAGACATCGCCCGTTCCCATCACGAAAACTACGACGGGTCCGGTTACCCCGATGGCATTTCCGGCAATGCGATTCCGCTCTCCGCTCGCATCGTTCGCGTCGCGGACGTATACGACGCACTCACCTCCGTGCGCCCGTACAAGCACGCATGGTCCCGTGAAAAAGCCGCGGAGGAGATCCACGACGGCGTGGACATTCAATTCGATCCTCAGGTCGTCGCCGCATTCCTCAAGCTCTTCGAACGAAACGAGCTTCCCGCCGCGAATGCTACAACTCGGTCATCTATCGGCACTCAACCCGGCTGAATCCTGCACGACCGGTACCGCAGCATTCATGTGCGTCCGGCTTTCGGCACGTTGCGCGGTATTCTTCACGTGCCGCCATATCGATCCCTTCACCATGATCGCCCGGCGGAACTGCTCCACAGTCACCACCCCGACCAGCATGCCATTCTCCACCACTGGAATCACCGGACATCCGCCGGTTTGCATGGATTGCAGCGCCTGCATCGCCGAATCACTCGGCCTCGCAATCTGAAACCCGTTGCGCATCACCGCTCCCACCATGACCCCGCGGTTCTGCATCTGCATGACACGCAGCATGTCTTCCCGTATCAGAACACCCTCAACATGTCCGCTCGCTGTCCCGTCATCTGTCACGACAAATTCAGTCTGCGGGTTGTGCAGCAGTTCTTCCACCGCGCTTTCCAGCAGATCATCTTTCCGAAGCACACGAAAATCCCGCGTCATCATCTCGCCCAACGGCGCCTGCATCAGCGCCGCCCTCGTCTGCACTGCGACTGCTTCTGCCCCCGCCGCCGTGAACACGAAGAACGAAAGAATCACCAGCATCGGCATCCCGTAGATCAACCCCACAATCCCCATCACCACCGCCAACACCTTCCCCACCATCGCTGCCGCTCTCGTTGCCGTCACGCGATCCGTCATCATCGCCAGCACCGCACGCACCACTCGTCCGCCATCCATCGGAAACGCCGGCAAGAGATTGAAGAGCAACAGCCAGATGTTGATCGCCGCCAAAGAAGCCGCAAACGTCTGAATGAAATGTCCCGGCTGCAGCAATTCATCAGCCGACTGAAATCCGCCGCTCAATATCGCGATCGGCAGCAGCACTCCAGCGATCAGCACATTCACCATCGGCCCCGCAATCGCCACAATCAATTCCTGCCACGGCTTCTCCGGCATGTTCGCCAGCGAAGCCACACCCCCGATCGGCAGCAACGTCACGTCGCGCGTTTGAATCCCGAAAGCGCGCGCCGCTGTGATGTGTCCGAACTCATGCGCCACCACGCACACAAACACCGCACCCACGAACACCACCATCCGCAGCCCGCTCGCTGTCCCACCCGAAGAATAGCCGGTCCAGAACACCCATCCAAGCAACAGAAGAAATGTCCAGTGGATACGGACAGGCACGCCTGCAATTTTCGCAACCGTCAATGAGCGTTTGAACATGCTCAATTCTAGGTGCGTAATGTCCTCAGGACTCTACGTACATTTGCTTGAACTCGCCGTTATCCGCGCTCGTTTTCCTGATGCCTGATCGTTTGGCTGACGCCCTGCATTGCTCACACACCTCGCGTGCTCGGCTCCCAGATGAACTTGTGCATCTGCATCTGCATTCGCACCACCCCCTCTCCTCCCCATCCGTCCGCCAGCATCCACCCAGCAAGTTCTCTTGCGTCCAATCCCTCGCATCCCGCAATCTCCAGCCCCGCCTTCTGTTCAAACACCGGCGAGAACAGCACCGCCTTCACTTTCTTCGTCAACCCGTGCTCTCGCACCATCCCCCGCGCCCACTCATAATCTTCGCGTGAAGTGATCACGAACTTCACCTCATCTTGCTTCGTCAGTTTCTCAATATTCCCCAGCAGATTCTTCTCCACCTCCCCGCTTCCCGGTGTCTTCAAATCCACAATCCGTATTGCCCGCGGATCGCATTCGCTGATGTCGCACGCCCCACTCGTCTCGATCAACACCGCTTTCCCTGCATCGCACAACCTCGCGATCAACTCGTGCACACCTTTCTGCAACAACGGTTCACCGCCCGTGATTTCCACCAGCTTCGTCCTGTACCGCTCCACCACTTCAACCACTTCGTCAACGCTCTTCTTCTCGCCCTCTCTGAATGCGTACTCCGTGTCGCAGTACGCGCACCGCAGATGGCACCCGGATAGCCGAACGAACACGCACGGACATCCCGCCCAGGTCGATTCGCCCTGAATCGAATGAAAAATCTCATTGACCTTCAGCATCGTCGCCATGACGCAAATCCTAGTCGCTCCGAGCCGCAATCCGCGCAGCAATTCCCCGCAATTTGCTTGCACCAAACCCCGCGACCCGCTTTCCCTCGACATCATTTTCACACCGGCTATACTCCCCGTTCCTCACCCCATTGCCGAGGTGGCGAAATTGGCAGACGCGCCAGCTTGAGGTGCTGGTGGAAGTAAAATTCCTTGGAGGTTCGAGTCCTCTCCTCGGCATTCAGTTCATCGATCAATGGCATGGCTACGATGGCGCAACTGCCGGATTCTTTGTGCAATCCCGTACAGGCCTTTCCAATAGCCTCAACCCACATCCCTTCAAGATTTGAGACCCATCATCAATTCTCATATCTCGTCAATATTGGTGATCATGAAACCGGATTGACATTCGCGAGTTGAGATTGGCCGACGAGTGGGC
>DASZQE010000151.1:0-12829 GCA_035550175.1 Phycisphaerales bacterium
GGGGAGTCCGCAGGATTCTTCTCAATCACCAGCACGCTCAGCAGAATGCTCCCAACCGAGGTGGTCGATGGGTGTTTGAGTGTTGTTTTCGATGAGGAAGACACGGTGTGGGGAGGAAGGATTGGGTGGGAGGATGCGGCCGATGGTTGTAATGGGGATGTTGAGGAGCGAAGTCGGGATCGGAGGTTGGGCGGTGAAGAGGAGTTCGTAATCTTCGCCATCGGAGAGTGCGTTGCGGAGCGTGACGCCGGGGTTGCAGGGGATGGCGGAGGCGTCGACGTGAATGGTGACGTTGGAAGATTCAGCGATGTGTGAGGCGTCGCGGCCGAGACCATCGGAGATGTCGATCATGGCGTGAAGTCGCGGGCCGAGGGTTTCGGCGAGCGCGAGGGCGAGGTTGACGCGGGGTTCAAAGGTGAGGTGCCGGCCGAGGCCGGAGGGTTCAAGTGAGCCGCCGAGCAAGCCGGTGACGCAGAGGAGGTCGGAGGGTTGAGCGCCGGAGCGCGTGACAGCGCCAAAGTGCGCAACCCCCCCACTGCTTTGGTCGTGAATGAAGCGAGGCTCAGCGAGGACAGTGACGGAGAGGGTCAGCGGGTGAGAAGGTGAGGAGTGGAAGGCGATGTCGCCGCCGATGAGGGGGCAGTGGAAGGATTCCGCGGCGGCGCGCATGTGGTCAAAGAGTTCGTTGGCACGCTGTGCGGGGAAGTCTGGCGGAAGAATTGCAGCGACGAGACAGGCGGATGGGTGTGCGGCCATGGCAGCGATATCGCTGACGGAGCGGGCAATGGCTTTGCGGGCGATAAGATTGAGGGGCGTGGATTTGAGATTGAAGTGGCGGCCATCGATGAGTTGATCGACGGCGGCGAGAATGCGCGAACCGGAAAGTTGAAGCATGGCCATGTCATCGCCGGGCGGGATGATGACGCTGGAAGCGAGATTCCGGTTCGCGGAGTAGATGTGATGAAGGAGTTGGAATTCGCTCATACGAGGGGTTTCGAGGGTGGATGTCAGAAATCATTTTGGCAGATTCAAGGAGCGAGGGGACGCCCCTCCCCCACTGCCGTGTTTTTTGTGATGAAAAGAAGGATGAAAAGTGCGAAAAATGGCTGAAAACAAGGGGGAATGGAAAGTGACGCAGAAGCGTCTTTAAGCATCGAACAGGTTGAGGGTATGGGACGTATGGATGTGTAGATGCGGCGAGAGCTGCACAGAACGATTGAAAGAGTTTTCATTCCTCCTTTCTTCTCCGCCGCCGTCTCGTGTTCACGCATACGAGACGGCGGTTTTTTTTGGACACAGATTCGGCCGCTCAATCGTCATTCACACTTGAGAATAACGGGAGGATGAGATCGAGGCAGCGTTTGGTGGCACCAAGGTTGGCGGTGACGACAGAGCGAGCGCGGTTGCCGAGGTCGGTGCGGAGAGAAGTGTCGGCGAGGAGTTGTGCGACTGTGGCGGGAAGCGATGCAGCATCGGTTTGGATGATGGCGTCGGCGGAGAGAAGAGCATCAACGATATCGCGGAAGTCATCGACGGCAGGGCCGATGATGATGGGTTTTGCGAGCGACGCGGCTTCAAGCGGGTCGGAGCCATAGAGATTACCGAAGGAACGGCCGATGATGACGAGGTCGGCGAGGGCGTAGGCAGCGCGAAGTTCGCCGATGGTGTCGAGGAGGAAATGACGAGCGTCAGGAATGGGCGCGGGATTGGTGCGGCGAATGCACGGAGACAGCGCGTCAGCAGCCTGGTCAAACCACTCGGGCTTGCGCGGGGCGCAGAGGAGCTGGGCCTTTGCTGGAAGAGCATTGCGGAAGAGTTCATGTTCGCCGGGGGCTGTGGAACCGGCGACAATGAGTGGAAGATTGCGATTGATGTGGAGCGAGGCCGCAAGAGATTCGGGCTGGGACGGATTGAGTTGAGCGGAGCCGGCGGAATCCCATTTGATGTTGCCGGTGACGTGGATGCGGTCTTGCGGCACGCCGAGGGAAGCGAAGCGGGCGGCGTACTCCTGATTCTGTGCAGCGACGAAGGCGAGGCGCTGAAAGCTGGGACGGAAGAATGCACGAAGGCGCGAGTAACGCCTGAGACTGCGAGCGCTGAGGCGGCCATTGATGATGGCGAGTGGAATGTGGCGGCGTTCACAGGCGGCGGAGAAAGCGGGCCAGAGTTCGAGCTCGACGAGAACGACGGCGGAAGGCTTGAGCGTGTCAAGAAAACGAGAGACTGCGAAGGAAAAATCGAGCGGATAGCGGACAACCTGGTGAGCAGGCGAGAAGAGTTCACGAGCGCGGGCGAAGCCGGTGTTGGTGGTTGAGGAAATGATGATGGAGGGCGGATTCGGGAGTGCGGAAAGTATGCTGACGAGGTTGCGGAGCGCGTTGACTTCGCCAACGGACACAGCGTGGAGGAGGATGCGAGGTTGCGTGGAAGAAGGCGTGGAGGTGCGGCCGAAGCGCCCATGCCAGTCGGTGCGAATCTTGCCGGTGCGGATGAGGTTAATGAGCCAGATCGGCGAGGTGAGGACCAGCAAGAGGAAGAACAAAGCGTCGAGGAAAAACCGCATTATCGGCGGTGAGTGTATGAGCAGATGCACATGTGGTGTGGACCGAGAAGAATGGGCCTTGTGGAGGCAATGACCCAAGAAAATTTGCGAATTTAAAGGTTTGAGGGGGCTTGAAGCGCGAATCGCGGTTAGTTTCATGAAGGAACAGTTCGGGCAGGGTGTGCGAATATGGAGGAACTGAAAAGCCGCTTTTGACTGGTCCGGCGTCAAAAGCCCTGTCAGAATGAGAAAGGCGACGAGCAGCAGCTCAGAAACTGCCCATGGATGACAATCGGGAGCCGAATTCCATGATGGAAGTGCATGTGATGAACCGGAATGGCGCTGTACTACGGGCATTTGCCTTGGGTGACACGCGCGAGGTGATCGTCGGTCGGGACGAATCGTGCGACATTCAGATCAAGTCGCCAAGCGTTTCAAGGGAGCATTGTGCGATTGAGCAGGATGACAGCGGCATGTTCGTGCGTGATCTGGGATCGACCGCAGGCATGGTGGTGAACGGCGAGAAGGTCGCAAAGGTCGAAGTCAAGGATGGCTTGGAAGTGGTTGTGGGGCCGGCGGTACTGAAATTCTTTGAAGCTGCCATGTGATACGCACATGTCGTGCGACATGCGTTTTCGTGTATCCCAAAGTCTTCCGGGTGGCGCTTTCAAAAGCGCGGCATCGATTTGAACCGCTGGCGCAGCATCCTTTGACGTGAATCGACATATCAACTTGGACGGGTAGGATGACGGTTCGGGTCGCGCCTGAATGCGCCCCTGTTCAAATTGACAAGACACGAATCGTGAGGAAGTCCATGCAGACAAGCAGGAACTGCGGTACAGGATTGTTGTTGGTGATTGCGGCGGGATGCGGATCAGCGACGGTTTCGAGCGCGACCTACGGGGAAGAATCGCTGATTCCAAGACGAGTGTTCTTCAGCAATCCGGATCATTTTCGCGTCATGGTTAGTCCGGACGGGACAATGATTTCATATGTTGCGCCGGCGGATGGCGTTTTGAACGTATGGGTGCAGACCATCGGCACGAGCAATGCGAGACCAGTCACGCACTCCAAAAGCATTCCGGTGATTGAATACTGGTGGGCGCAGAATTCAGACCAGATCCTTTATGGACAGGACAGCGGCGGGGATGAGAATGTTCATATCTACGCGGTGTCCACAGATGGACACTCTGAAAAGGACCTCACTCCGTATGACCACGTGCGTGCGGAACTCATCGCATCAGAGAGCCAGTTTCCGGATGAAGTGCTGATAGGGTTGAACAGTCGCGTGGAATCGCTGCACGATGTGTGGCGCGTGAACACACGAACAGGCGAAGGAACGATGGTGTTGGCGAACGATGGCAATTACACAGCATTCACTGCGGACGCAGGCTTGAACGTACGAGCCGCGAGTCGGCTGGAAAAGGACGGACGGCTGACGACGATGATGCGCGACAGCGAGGGCGGAGATTGGTATGAGCTGGCACAATGGCCTATGGAGGATTCGGACACTTCCGGCGTGCTTGGATTCAGCAGGGATGGCAAGTCGTTGTACATGCTGGATTCACGAGGGAGCAACACCGGCGGGCTTTTCGAGTACCGAATGGGCGGGCCGAACGGCTCGGAATACACGCAGGTGGCAAGCGACCCGGAGGCGGAGATCGGAAGGGTGCTGTTTGATCCGCTGACGGGCAGGCCCCAGGCACTGATGACGGAATACCTGCGACGAAACTGGCGTGTGCTGGACCATCATCTCGATGCGGATTTCAAATATTTGAAGGACACGATTCGCGGTGATCTGGCAATCGACAGCCGAGATGAGAGCGGAACAAAGTGGATTGTGAGTTCGCTGATCGACAACGGGCCTGTCGCTTATTACTTCTATGACGCGACAAGGAAGATCGCCACGTTTCTCTTCACGAACCGCAGCCAGCTTGAGCATGTGAAACTTGCGAACATGAAGCCGGTCATCATCACTGCGAGAGACGGACTCAAGATGGTTTCATACCTGACGACCCCGATCGGAAAGGAAAAGGCGAAGTCGCCGATGGTTCTGTTGGTGCATGGGGGACCGTGGGCCAGGGACAGCTGGGAGTACAACAGAATGCACCAGTGGCTTGCGAATCGCGGGTATGCAGTGCTGAGCGTCAATTTCCGCGGGTCATCGGGATTCGGAAAAGCGTTTCTGAATGCCGGGAATCGCGAATGGGCGGGCGCCATGCACACGGATTTGATTGATGCTGTGAATTGGGCGGTGAGCGAGGGAGTCGCGGATCCGGACAAAGTGGCGATCATGGGCGGAAGCTACGGCGGGTACGCGACGCTGGTTGGCTTGACGTTCACTCCAAATTTTTTTGCAGCAGGCGTGGACATCGTGGGACCGTCACATGTTCGCACGCTTCTGGAGTCGATACCGCCGTATTGGGAACCCCTGCGGGCGAAGTTCGACATGCGAGTGGGATCGCTGGAAGACGGGTCGCATTTGGACAGCATTTCGCCGCTGACACGAGTGAGTGAGATCAAGAAGCCTCTTCTGATCGGGCAGGGAAAGAATGATCCGAGAGTGAAAGCGGCAGAAAGCGAACAGATCGTGACAGCCATGCAGGAGAAAGGCTTGCCGGTGACGTATGTTCTCTTCCCAGATGAGGGGCATGGATTCCGCAAATCGGCGAACAACATGGCGTTCTTTGCGATCACGGAAGTGTTTCTGGCTGAGCATCTTGGCGGACGCACGGAAGGCATCGGGAGCGATGTGCGGGAATCCAGCGCGGAGATCAAGGCCGGCGCAGAATTGATTCCGGGATTGGCCGAGGCAACCAAATAGAACCAATCTTTGGGATCACACACGAGCGCAAGAAAAAAGCTCCGCTCGAAATGAGTGAAGCTTTTCTTGATTGCCTGACTTGAATATCAGCCGCCCCGACGCTGCTGCTGCTTCTTGATGTCAGCAAGCTGCTTGCGAAGCGCGGTAATTTCGCGTTCGAGCTCCTCCTTGGGAGGAAGATGCATTTCAGCGACATTGCGGCAGCGATCCCACCAACTGCAGATCTTTTCAAGCAAGCTGATGCGAGTGCTGATCTGCTTGTCTACAGGCTGATCGGCGTTCTTGTAGTCAAGTTGCGCAGCGAGCATCGGAATGTCGTGGTTGCCCTGGTCAACAAGGCGCTTCCAGTTTTCCTCCATCTGGCGGCCATCCCCCACTTCGTTCCATGAAGGAATGTTGAGGAGCTTGGCGAGATCAGGTCCAGTGTCGGCGACGCCGTCGGCGAACTTGCAGGCCATGGCGGTGGTGGCATTGAACACCAGGTTGGTTTTCTCGTCGGAAAGCACATGCTCACCGGACAGGTCGTTGTACCACGTGATTTCACCGGTGACAGGATCCTTGGAATACGAAAGCAGCGCCTTGTCATCGATCATGGCCCAGGCGATGTACTTACTGCGACCGCCTTCTTCCGCAAGCTGGCCTGCGAACTTCATCCACGTTTCAAGCTGGTAACCCTGTGCGGATTTGGTGCCGGCGAACATCGTCATGGCGCCCATGTTGCCTTCGGTCATGAAGTAGATTTCATCGCAGTTGTACGCGGTGGCGGCTGCTGCGGAGATGGCCTGCTTGATCCAGGCAACAACACGATGTCGCTTCTTTGCGGCAACGATGGAATCATGGATCGCGGAGATTTCATCAGCGCGACCGCCGCCGGATTCAATTTCAAGGACGATGATCTGGCCGGGCCCGCGAGCATCGGCTTCTTTAGCGATGGCATCGATTTCCTCATGACGGAATTCAAGGCCGACCATGCCGCCCAAGGGAAGGACGAAGACGCCGGGGCCTGAATTGTCAGCGGTAGCGGAGGTTGATGCAGTTGATGATGCACCGCCGGTTGAGGCATTGGCAGGCATCGCACTGCTTGCGTTTCCACCGACAGTTGAGATGGCGACAATGTCACCCTTGAAGATGGTCGTCTTGGCTTTCTGACCGGCCACGTCGCCTTCAACCATGATGTAGTCGTCGCCTGCCTTGACGATCACGCCATTGAGATCGACGTTGACGCCTTGACGGCGATACGTGAGATGAACGGCATCACCAACCTTGCCGCTCCAGGACGAGCCATCCTTAAGACGCATGACGATGCTGGTATCAGCAAAAGCAGACGCTGAGGGAAGGGTCAGTGCGGCTGTGAATGCAAGAGCAAGAATGCACGACGTGATGGTTGAACGCTTCATAAATGATCACTCAGAGAAAACAGGTCAAAGAAAACGGAACCACGAACAGGAAATCGCACTCGTGAACATCACCGGCCACGCCCACCACCACCACCAGCTGATCCGCCTGCCCGGCCACCTCTGGCTCCGCCTGCACCGGCAGCAGAACCACCGCGGTCTTTCAGTGCGCGAATACGCTCCTTGAGCTTATCGATGAGAATTTCAATACTGAGCTTGTCGACGCCGACCATCTTCAAGCGGGTTTCAACAGCTTCATAGTGGTTCATGGCTGCAAGGATGTCCTCAAGACGCCCTTTAGCCTTGCCCAGGTATGCCACGGCATCGGCTCCTGTGGCCCACCCCATGTACTGGTTGAAATCACGGAGCCACGTGCGGCAGTTTGCGAAGGCGCGGCGCCATTCACTGATGTAGTTGTCAACGGCCTTTTTCGCAGGCTCATCAATAACCTGGAATTCGCGGATGCCCTGAAGAAGCATCAGGTCTTCAATGTTTTCCGCTGTGCCCTGTGAAAGGAGCAGATCCTCTGCGAGCTTGGCGCTGAAATTGGCAGGCATCTTGTCATCATCATCCACGACGATTTCGCCGCCGGTATCGAGACGCCAAATGACTTTGCGTCCCTGAAACACAGCACTGAGTTTCTTGGCGGGATCGATCATGGCATCGCCAAGCGCGAGCGAGTATCCGCCGACTTCAAGGAAACCCTTTGCGCCGCCGGTCCACGCAGCGGTCATCTTGGCGCGAATGTCGGGATCCTGCCACATTGGCGCGCCGCTCATCAGCAGAACATTTGAGAGACCGCCAAAGCGAGCCTTGGGAGTCATGTAAATCTTCGGCCACGACATGGCGACAAGAGTGCTCAACCCGACGGAATCATGCACCCAGACCACCTGCGGGATATCACGGAGGCGATTGCGGAAGATTGCGACAATCTTGTTGTATTGCTCGAAATCGAGCAGGCTGTATTCCTGACGCCGTTCCATCATGCCTTCAGGATGTTCGATCTGAAGAGCTTCATTGAGATCACCCGACACATCGCTTGATGTGAAGTCGATCACGATCAAATCGGGTTTTGCAGCGATGATGTCCGGCACGAGCTTGTCATACGTGTCGAATGCGACATCGGTGCCGAGCTGCCCGCTCATGGGAATCACGTAAATCGTCTTGACGCCTTCATGATGATCCTTGTAACGGAACGTGCCGTAGGACTTTGGTGTGGCATCAACCGGAGCGGATGAAGTCTCGGTGGCTGCCGGAGAAGTATTGGTAGAATCCGGCGTTGCGGAAGCGGGCGCTTCAACAGGCACATCGCGTTTGATGTCCGTGATGTCAGCTCTCTGCAAGGTGAGTTGTGCAGACAGGTTGAGTTGCTGATCCACATATTTGAAAACGATTTCCGAGCGAGTTTCGCTGATGATCTTTCCGTGCAACACTCGGCCGTCAGCCATGTAGAGGATGTCTTCAGTCTGTTGCTGGGCCGTTGAGGAAGAATTCCCGCCGGTTGCCTGTGCGATTGCCGGCTTGGCGGGGATGGCCAAGTAGGTGATCGAAGCCGACAGAGAAATTCCGAGTGCGATGGATGCGACGCGATTCATGTATTACTCCCAAGGCAAACTGTTGCCGCAGCAACGATCCTGCAGGAATGAAGACAGGCGAGTGATCCCCGCCAGTCCGTAGAACTGAGCACCTGCACTACTATATTCGATCATCCGGGGGGGAAATAGTTCCAAAAAGTCGGATGTTGATCGGGTCAAGCTGGAGGATTGCGTTCCGGACCAGTGTCTTGAGCCGCCAAGCCACGGGCAAGGAGGAGGGCATCATCAAAGGTTGTGATCGCCCCCTCAAGCTGGGCGTCGTACACCGCTTCCAGAACGGTCTTGAAAACGGGTCCTGGGACCATTCCGTGAGCGATGAGGTCGTTGCCCGTGATGAGCGGGGCCGGGGCCAAACCGGTCTGTGCGAGGAATTGAACATGACGACGGCAGTCCACAAAGGCCTGCAGATCGATGGCCTTGAGGAGGCTGAGCGCCTCGAAGAACAGTGGTGAAGCGGCCAGCCGTTTTTGACGGGCCACACCGAGGCTGGACCAGGATGAGACAAGAACGGCATAGATCGAGAGCGTTTCCCGGAATCCTCGATGCTCATCATTGGAAAGCATCAGGGACTGAGCCCACCGATCAACGTATTCCGCCGTGTTTTCAAGTCCGCCGGCATGCCGATCAAGCAGCCAAGCGGCAAGTGTTGTGGAATACGCGGAATCATCAGGAAGTCGGCCGAGAATGCGAGGCGCGTTGAGGGATTTCGGCTCGTTGAGAATGACCGCATCAAGTCCGAGGTACTGGAGTTCCCATGCTGCGACGTGGCGATTCGGGTCCACGAGCATGCGCTTGATTTCCTGGCCGATCCGCTCACGGCTGATGCCCTCCAGATTTCCTGAGGATGCGGTGATGGCGGTCGCGGTTTCTTCTTCTATTGCAAAGCCGAAGCGTGAGGCAAAGCGTACGGCGCGAAGCATACGGAGATGATCTTCGGCAAGGCGGGCGTACGGGTCGCCGATCGCGCGAACGAGTCTTGATTTGAGATCATCCTGGCCATTCACGAAATCTATGATTTCGTCCTTGAGCGGATCCTCAAACAACCCGTTGATTGTGAAATCTCTGCGAAGTGCATCGTGACGAGCATCGGTGAACGTAACCGCTGAAGGATGCCGGTGGTCGGTATATTCGCCATCGGTACGAAATGTGGCGACTTGGATCGTGTGCGTGTTCTTGCGAACCAGCATGACGCCGAAGGCTTCGCCGACGGTCTGCATCTTCGGAAAAAGCTGCTGGACCTTTTCGGGCTTGGCGCTCGTCGCGATGTCGTAGTCGGCAGGCTCAATTCCAAGAAGGCGATCACGCACGCACCCACCTGCGAAATAGGCGACGTGGCCTGATTCAACCAGACGCTGCAGCACCGCGATCGCAGCTTCGCGCAACGGTGTGAGGGGGATCGGGGGCGGAGATTGGCCTTGGTGAGAGGTCATCAGAATCAGATGAACAATGAAGAATTAAAACTCAGCTCTTGCCGTTCATCATCGGCGGGTCACCCCCTGAAAAATCAGCGGAAGAGGTGCTGGGGGCATACAACATCACGAACATGCCATGCGAGTAGGCGTGCTGCTCGGGACCGTCAAATCCGGGAATCCGGAGATCCGCATGTGATGCATCAAAGGGAAGACGAAGGACAACGAATCCACGGTCGGCCATCAGGCTTCGGCAGCGCTGAATTTGTGCACGCACACGGTCCGGTCCGGTTGACGTCTGTACAAGAGGATATGGCGGGTCCACGAAAATGAGATCCACCGGCGGCAGGATGGATGCCAATGCGGCGGGAGACAGCGCATCGGCCTGGATCACCACGGCACGGTCCTCACATTTCAAGTCGGCGATGTTCTCGCGCAGCAAGCGACTGATGTCCCGATTTGCCTCGACCATGTAGACTCGCTTTGCGCCGCGACTGACGCACTCGAGCCCGACCGTGCCGACACCGGCAAACAAATCGAGGACCACAGCGCCTTCAAACCAGCCTCGCAAGAGGCTGAAGACGGATTCCTTGACGCGGCCGGAGTAGGGCCGAGAGACCGAGGCGTCTTCCGGGGAACGAAGCAGACGAGAGCGGAATTCACCTGCAATGATTCTGAGCATTCGCATATGGTACGCAGAACCCTTCGTTTTTATCGAGATGGAAAGACACGTCTGGACCATGACCAGCAGATTCAAGGACATGCCCGCTTCATTGCGCAACGCTGCGAAATGGGAGCGAATCGGTCGCAGCGAGGTCCCCGTGATGCTGGTGCATCCTGATTGGAACAGCGGGGCGCAAGCACCCGTGATGATCTGGCTGCACGGCCGCACAGCGAGCAAGGAAATCGATCCCGGACGATTCCTGAGATGGATGCGAGCGGGAATCGGTGCGTGTGCGGTCGATCTGCCCGGTCACGGCGAACGATTCGATTCAAAACTGCAGGAATCCGCCGCAGTGCTTGACGTTGTGGCGCAAATGGTTAGTGAACTTGATGATTTGGTGAGTGCTTTGGGGGCGAACAGCAATTTCGACATTTCAAGAATCGGATTGGGAGGAATGTCTGCGGGCGGGATGGCTGCGCTCGTGCGGCTGTGCAGTCCACACGCATTCACATGCGCGAGCGTGGAGGCCACAAGCGGCAACTGGAGACCGCAACGCGATCGAGTTCGATTTCAGGAGCGCAGCGAGGAGGAACTTGAAGCGATGGATCCAATCCGGCATCTCGATACGTGGCGAGAGATCGGGTTTCAGGCGATCCATGCTCGCGGGGATCAATGGATGGACTTCAACACGCAGGAAGCGTTTGTGCATGCATTACGAGAGCGATACACGAATTCTGAGAATGTCGAGTGGATTGTCTACGATCACACGGGTGCTCCATATGAGCACATCGGATTCGGGCGGATGGCCACTGATGCCAAGAACAGACAGGCGGAGTTTCTGCAACGTTGGCTTCTGAGCGGATTGAAGCAGGGTCCGGTTGCGCAGTGATCATCCCCCCCCAAAAAAAAAAACGAAGCGAACCCTGGAGGAGGGTCCGCTTCGTTGTGAGGGGAGAACTCTCTTTTAGCAGGGAGTTCTTTGAATTCACTTAGGCATTGCGACGACGACGGCCGACGACGCCAGCGAGGCCGAGAAGGGCCAGAGCGCCAGGAGCCGGAACGCCGGAGTAGTCAATCGTGATTGACCAGCTGCCGAGCGCGCCAGTATCCAAAGAAGCCCAGTCAGCAATGTTCAGCGTCCACGCGCCGTTGAGGTTATCACCGGCGAAAACGCTGTAATCATCAGGATCCTGTCCGCCTGTCACGGTCGGAGCCGCAGCCGTAGAACGGTTGTAGGTGCCCGAGGCGACGTTCGCGGTGCCTGCAGTACCCGCAACAGCCGTTGCGAAGTTGGCGCCGCCTGAGTTCACAAAGGTGTACGGTCCAAGGAGGTTGGCACTGTTGCCAACGCCGGTGGATGCAGTCACGCCGGGACGGCTGAAGATATGGCAGTCATCGAGATTCGGCGCGATCAGGGTCACTTCAAGGTCACCGGCCCATGTGTGAGCGGTGCTGAAGGTCATGGTCACATTCACGATGCTGTTGATAACGCCGCTATCGCCGATGTTGATGATGAAGTTGGTACCGCCGGTGAGGCCGTTGTTATCACCGATGGCTCCGCCGGTGCCGTTGTAGGTCTGAACGACGGCAGAGGCCGGAAGGGCCAAACCGAGCGCGACGATTGAGGGAACGATGAGTTGTTTCATATCTCTTCTCTCCACGTTAGAAAGCTTTCAAACGAAAAAAAACACTTCTCCAGAGCAGAACCGCACCACAAGCACAGAACTGCGTGCACAGCAAGAAAAGCCGACGGCGAATGCCGACGTACCATGAGCCTTGAAGGTTCAAGGGATATTTGATTGTCGAGGGTGTGCCGCCATGCGGCTGTCACTCTCTCTTCTTCCACAAGCGCTTTATGCGATGGATGCGCAAGCGCATCTGCATTGACACTTAGGCTTGAATATAACCCAATGTCAGAGCTTGCCAAGCGAATTTTCAAAAAAACCGGAATAGGGTTGTTGGCATGGACTTAGAAAATGGGAAACCAGTCGCTTTCGGAAAAGCCCAAAAAGACAGCGAACCCGGGTGAACGGGTTCGCCGCAAGTGATTCAAATGAAAATCGATGAACGATCAGGCATTGCGACGACGACGGCCGACGACGCCAGCGAGGCCGAGGAGGGCCAGAGCGCCGGGAGCCGGGGCGGCTGTGTAGTCAATGGTGATCGACCAAGAACCGAGGGTACCGGTGTCGCCAACACCCCAATCCTTGATGTTCAGCGTCCAAGCACCAGCGAGGTTGTCGCCGGCGAAGACAGAATAGCCATCGTTATCAACGCCACCAGCAACATTAGTGTTTGCTGAGGTTGAACGATTGTAGGTGCCTGAGGGAATTGCTGCAGAAGCGCCCGCCGCAGTGGCTGCAGTCAGGAGGTTCGAACCGCCCGAATCCACAAAGGTGTA
>DASZQE010000152.1:0-1555 GCA_035550175.1 Phycisphaerales bacterium
GTGGGGGTTTATTTTTTCAAGCGAATCAATCAGGGATTCGCACCGCAGTCACGACGATCAGGCCGAGCGACGACGGCTGCGCGACACGAGACCGGCAACGCCGAGCAGCGCGAGCGCGCCCGGAGCGGGAGCGGTGGTGAAGTCGGTGCTGTCGAGCACGGTGGTGCCGGCATCTTCACGAGTCCAGTTGCTCGTGTTGAGCACGAGAGCGCGGTAATCCAGCAGATTCGAGAGACCACTGCGGATACCGGTGTACTGGCCGTTGTCAACTTCGGTGGCGAAGTTGAGGTTGCCGATTGACGACGCAAGCTCCGTCGGCAGGTACGACGTGTTTGAGTTCGTTGAACCGGACGTGAGCCAGGCATTGGTGGTCAACCCGAAGATCATGTTGCCCGCGAAGGTTTCCGAGGTGGAGGTGCCGGAGAAGCCGGTGCCCGCGCCGCTGTACTGGTAGGCAAAGAGCTGGTCGCCGCTGCTCGATGTGCCGTTCAGGTTGCCGGAAATGACACCGCCGAGATCTGAAGAAGGCGTGCCGGGTGAATCGGGGAAAGAGAGCGTGATGACGGTGCCTGCAGCGATGGTGCCGAAGGTGTTGTTGGACCATGAGAGGAAGTTCTCGCTGGCGCGCCACGTGCCGTTGCCGTTGTAGCCGCAGTCGGTGAACTTGATTTCGGTGCCTGCATCCAGGTCAACCCAGGTGACGAAGGCCAGGCCGTCGTCCGCGTCTGAGCGGTAGCCGAGGATGGAGATGTCGCCCACGTTGAGCGTGGTGGCGGCGAACGAGGGCGCTGTGATGAACAGTGCGCCCGCGCCAAGTGCCGCAATGCCGGTGAGAGAATTGATCAATCGCATGAGAGTTTTCGCCTCCGTAAAGAGAATGGTTCAGTTGCAAGCCGATGCACGAATCGCGAACGCACAGGCTGGCGAGCCTTGCGCGACGCCTGGCACATCGCTCACTCTCTTCACGCCGACTCACGATTGACGGCAACGCCACTATTGGCAAGCTCTGCGCGGATTCAAGGCATGCGCAGCACGTCATGCGGAAACTGAATACGCAGCAAACAGTTACGGCGGAGGAAGCGGGATTTGTGCGAAATCGCCGGGAAAAACAGCACATATCCACATGAGAAGATGGAGGGGAAGCGTGCTCGTCTTTGCGCAATCTGCATGAAATCTGAACAAACCGGCAGGATGATGTCGCCATGACGATTTCATGGATGCTTGGTGTTCAATTTCTGGTCGCTGCGCAGATGGCGGCGGACAAGCCGCAATTAATCGGTCGCGCGGAATTGCCTGCGGACATGGCGGATAAATCCGGCCTGACAGGTGACGCGGCGCCGGGCGTGCCGAATGATCGTCTGGGGTCGTGCGGATCATCCATTGCGTGGACAGGTGAGGGAGATGACTACGTGATGGTTGATGATCGCGGGCCCGGCGATGGCGCGTATGCCTTTGCATGTCGGTTTCAGCGCGTGCGGATTTCGATCGACACGAAGAGCGCGGAACCGGTGCGCATGCAACTGATTTCGACGACGTTGCTTCAGACGGAAGATCA
>DASZQE010000153.1:0-5585 GCA_035550175.1 Phycisphaerales bacterium
TCACCAAATCCATCTATTGGCTTGAGGACCTGTTTGACCTGCTGCCGATTCACTGGATGTGGTGGCCGGCGCTTGCGGGAGTGATCGTCGGCCTTGTCGGGTGGATCTTTCCTCGCACGCTCGGCGTGGGCTATTTCAATATTTCGGATCTCATCTCCGGCAAGCTCGTGATCAGCACGATCGTTGCGCTGGCGGTGTGGAAATTCGCATCATGGTCCATTTCATTGAGCAGCGGGACGTCGGGCGGAACGCTTGCGCCGCTGTTCACCATCGGAGGTGCATTGGGGGCGATCCTCGGGAACATAGCGAACTCATCGGTTCCTGCAGCAGGGATTGATTTGCGCATTGCTGCGCTTGTTGGCATGGCGGCGATGTTCGCAGGGGCTTCGCGTGCGTTGCTCGCGAGCGTGGTTTTCGCATTTGAAACCACGTTGCAGCCGCTCGGTCTGCTGCCTCTTCTCGGCGGATGCACGACCGCGTTTCTCATGTCCTCGCTGTTGATGCGGAACACGATCATGACCGAGAAAATTGCTCGTCGAGGCGTGCGCGTTCCTGCGGAGTATGAGGCGGATTTTTTTGAGAGTGTTCTGGTACGAGACGTTGCCGCGACCCAGCCGGTCTCGCTTCGCATGGATCAATCGCTCTTAGAAGTTCGGGCGTGGTTGACCTCGAATGCAGAAGGTTCTTCTCATCAGGGATTTCCTGTGCTGGATGAACGCGGCAGATTGCATTCCGTGGTCACGCGGCGCGATCTGCTCGAGCGATCGCTTCCCGGAGATCTGCGACTTGCTGACGTCGCACGACGTCCACCGGTGGTGGTCTACGATGACAGCACGCTGCGCGATGCGGCGGATCACATGGTTCGCCATAACATCGGCCGCCTGCCGGTTATTCAGCGATCGACTGGGAATCTCGTTGCGATCGTGACTCGAAGCGACTTACTGGGCGCGCATCGCACACGGCTTCAGAGCACACACGAGCATCGTCGGCACCTTTCCTGGCGATCGCTTCTGCCATCGTTTCGGGTAACACGATGAAGCTTCGTTGTGCGATCTTCTCGTTTCTAAGGAATTACAGAGCGTGCCCTGCTGCCTGCGCCGAGTTTCCCCTGTTGTACTGATCATGTCCCCACATTTTTTCGTTATGTGCTTTTGATCCACCGCGCGGGATTGTGAGAGTTTTCCAATCGGAGCCTGCGAGGATGCGGGCGATCTGGACGATCTGGCCGACGTGATACGCGGTGTGAGCGAGGGATCGTGCGAGCGCGGTGGGGACGGGAAGCGTTTCGCCTCGGATCGTCACGGACTTCTTCAGATCGGCATCGCTAAGTTGGGCGAGCGTTTCGAGCAGGGCGTTCCAGCCACGATCCCATTCTGCAAGCATTTCGGTGCGGGTCTCGAAGGTGTCGCGGAATTCTTCATCACGGTCACGCCAAGGTTTTTCGCCGTCGGTGGTGAGGAAATCGGTCCAGCGAGAGAGGAGATTGCCGGCGACGTGCTTCACGACTACGGCGATGCTGTTGGTTTCCTGGTGCAAGGGATGATGAAGGTGATCATCGGACACCTGTGCCATGGCGCGTTCAGCAAGATCCTTGTGGTACTTGAAGCTTGTGGTGAATCCCGTGATGACGTGGGACATTGGTTTCCTCGCAGCCATTAACAGAGAGGATATGCACGTTCATTCGCACGACATGACCCTGTTTTCATGGATTTGTGATCGTGGTGGCCGTGCTTGTCCAAGGTCAGGAAGCCAAGGCAGTATGGGATTGCATGTCCGTAGATTTGTCGTTTTTGCAGCAGATTTACACAACAGTAATGTCGTTTTTGGTTCTTGCTGAACGGTGATTCGAGTATGATGGATTGATCGGGTGAACGGCGTGCTGCCCGCGCCTTCCAAATGCATTTTTCGTTTCGGGATCATCAAACAACAACGCTATTGAGAAGGAGTCAACTATGAACTGCTGTCGTTTTACCGCCCCCATTGCCGTCATCGCGATCGTCGGCGCAAGCCTCGCGTTTGCGCAGCACTCTGACAACACCAAGAAGCCAACTGCTCCTGCCGCTGCAGCGGGTGACGAGCACATGCAGCTTCCTCCAAACATGACGGAGGAAGACATGAAGGCGTACATGGAAGCTGCGACGCCGGGACCGATGCAAGAGTATCTGGTCGCCAGCGAGGGAACTTGGAAAGGAGAATGCACGCAGTGGATGGCGCCGGGTGCGGACCCGCAATCATCACAATGCACATCGACCACCACTTCGATGATGGATGGTCGATTCGTGAAGTGTGAAGTGGCGGGCGAGATGCCGGGCATGGGCATGTTCAACGGATTCGGGTTGTATGGCTATGACAATGTCGGCAAGACCTTCCAGTGCACGTGGATCGACAACATGGGCACCGGCATGATGCAGGGCACGGGTGAGTTGTCTTCGGACAAGACCACGCTGACGTGGACCATGAAGTTCAACTGCCCGATCGCGAAGAAGTGCCTTACGATGAAGGAAATCGACAAGACCATCGACAAGAACAACAAGGTGATGGAAATGTGGGGACCTGATCCGAAGTCCGGCGAGGTATACAAGGTGATGGAGATCAAGTTCACCCGCGAGAGCAAGATGGCTCATGCGGGGCAATGATTTCAGTCATTGAACATTGAGCAGATTGAAGCCGACCGTGCTGAGCAAGTGCGGTCGGTTCTTTTTTGTCCTTGGACATGTGATACAGGCTGCGTTCCCGAACTTGCTAAAGGAGTGGTTTCACTATCAGAGCCGGCAATGAAGTGAAGGTGGGGATGACGGAGAGGTGAGAGAATTTGTGAGAGATTCTTAATTCTCGGTTGGCGTTTGGGAAAGTTTCGTCCAGAATGATGAGGAGTTGCTACGCCGACAGTCGCGGCTGCTGTCGGCGCATCAGTCGTGCTGCGCCCAGTCGCGAAATTCATTGAAGGAAAACACGATGCCAGGAATCAAGGGTCTGCTCACCGCAGCCTGCAGCGCGTTCATCGTTACGACACTGTCCGCATGGCCGGGAGCTTCGGGGGGAAATGCCGGGCAACCGAATCTGGGGAATCAGGGAGTACATCAGCCAGCGTCCGGAGCGAATGCTGCGCCGATCGATCTGCCGGCAACCCGAGAAGATTTTCTTCGATCCAAGCCGGGTGTTCAATTCCAGGAATGGAAGAAGAGCACACGGCTCTATGGCAACGTGTTCGCGACCGGCGCTACGGCGCGTGCCGCAGCGGAGCAGTTCCGAATGCAAGGCGCGAAGGCTGTCTTCGGAGCTGAGGCTATAGATCTGAAACCGACGACGAATTATCTGCCACAGGGCGTGAACGAAGTTCCTGTGATGTATCAGCCTGAAACCGGCACGTACAAGTTCACTGCTGAATACTACACGCAGCAGCGCGGCGGGCTGGATGTGTTCCGATCACGTCTGGTACTGCTGTCGCGGAACAACGGAACACATGATGTTGTGCTGGCATCAGCGGAATTGCATGACTTGGGAGATTTCGTTGTTCCGGCCAACGCCGTGAACAACGTCAACACTGGGCCGGCATTTGCGACAGCGCGGGAAGACTTCAACAAGAACGCGGAATTCAGCAATGCCCGGAACGTCATCTTTGCTGGAACAGACGGCGTGAAAGATGCTCCGGTACTTGGCGTTGAGTTCATTGCCAGCGCGATGAATCCCGGAACACTTCTGCCGGAAATATGGCTGTATGTGTGCGACGCGCAGACGGGCAAATTGCTGTTCAAGGAAAACCAGATTCTGGATGTTGACGTGACGGGCAACGTCAGCGGCATGGCCACCACCGGCAACGCGGCGGACGTGTGCAATCCGGAAGTTCTCACAGGCATGCCTTATGCGAAAGTGAACATCGGTGCGACGACTGCGTATGCGGATGTGAACGGCAACTTCACGATTCCCAATGCCGGGAGCGGGCAAGTGACGGTCGGCTCGGTTGTCGGCGGGCAATATTTCGTCGAGAACAACCAGCACTCGCCGGGGACATCAACGCAGTCCGCGAATGTGACTCCGCCTGGCCCGGTGAATTTCATTTACAACCAGCCAAACACAGACGAATTCCAGCGAGCTGAGGTGAATGCGTACATTCAAGCGAACGTGGTGCGTGATTACTGCCTGGCTCAGAATCCGACATATCCGACGATTTCGACCCAGACGAATTTTCCGCTCAATGTGAACATCAATCTGACGTGCAATGCCTTTTATGATCCGATCGGACACTCGCTGAACTTCTACGTGGCAGGCGGCGGGTGCACGAACACGGCGAACGCGACGGTGGTGCATCACGAATACGGCCACCACATGGTGCAAATGGCCGGCAGCGGCCAGGCGGGTTACGGCGAAGGCATGGGCGATTGCCAGAGCCTGCTGATTGCGGATGATTCGTGCCTGGGCAACGGATTCCACACATGCGGCGAGTGCCTGCGAAGCGCAGACAACAACCTGCAATATCCATACAGCGCTGAAGCACACGAACAAGGACGGTTGCTTTCGGGGTGCGTGTGGAGCACACGAAATGAACTGCTGGCGACCCATCCAGCGGACTACCTGACGATTCTGCGACACCTGACGGTGAACAGCATTCTGCTGCACACCGGCACGGACATAGATCCGAGCATCACGGTGGATTTCCTGACGCTGGATGACACAGACGGCAATATTCTCAACGGAACGCCGCATTACAACGAGATCAATGCAGGCTTCGGCGCGCACAACATGCCGGGACCGGAACTTGATGTCGGCATCAGCGTGAGTCCGAACGTGAATCTGACGTCATCGGGTCTTGCAGGCGGACCGTTCAGTCCGACATCGCAGATCTACAATATTCAGAACGTGGACACGGTGCCGATCAACTATCAAGTGACGCACAGCGCCACGTGGGTAGATATTTCGAACGCCTCGGGCACGATCCCCGTGGGCAACACGGTGCAGGTGACGGTGTCGCTGAATGCCGGCGCGAACAGTCTCGGCAACGGCCTCTACAACGACACGGTGCAGTTCACGAACCTGACCAACAATCTCGGCAACAAGACGAGGATGGTCAGCCTGGAAATCGGCCGAATCGTGTATCCATCAACGGACACGCCCAAGCCGATGCCGGACCTTTCAACTGTGACGAGCAACCTGAACGTGACCGATTCGTACTGCATCGGCGACGTGGACGTGGATTTGAACATCACGCACACGTACATCGGCGACCTGACGGTTGACCTCAAGAGCCCGCAAGGCACGACCGTTCGGCTGCACAACCGCACGGGAAGCTCGACGGATAACATCATGAAGCGGTATGACGACGGCACAACGCCGCCGGATGGGCCTGGTGTTCTGGCAGATTTCAACGGCGAAATCGTCACGGGCACATGGCAATTGAAAGTGATTGACAACGCTTCAGGTGATTCGGGGACGCTCAACAACTGGGCGCTGCGAATCGTTCCGAGCGGCTCGGTATGCCCACCGGAAGCGAACGACGTGACGCTGACGGTGCCTGCACAGGCGCTTTCGCCGATCGCGCTGAGCGCTTCGTCATCTTCGCCCGCAAGCCTTGTGTACCGCATTCAGAC
>DASZQE010000154.1:0-3239 GCA_035550175.1 Phycisphaerales bacterium
GGGAGATATTTTTTGCTGTGGACTGTCGGCTGTCGGCTATCAGCCATCGACCGTCGGCAAGAGGAAGAGGCTGATCGCAGAAAACATTGATCCTCGGATAGGGCGAACCCCGAAGGGTGGGAGGATTTGCGGATGCCAGAGGAAGGCCTCCTTCGTCTCCCCTCCTCAGACACCTCCATCCCCCAAATAACAATCGGAGTTCTAGTTTCATGCCTACCGCTGGCGCGAGGAGGCATTTTTCTAAGGAAGGGAGGAGAGGGATGCGGGGCGAGGGTTGAGATGGATGATCCCACGGCGTACACGCCGTGGGCTTTATGGACACGATACGGCGCGCCACGGACAAGTGAGCGGATACATCGGTACGCAAGTGGCAGCTCTCGCACAGAGCGCCCTTCGGGCCGCTCTGTGGCACCCGGTTTGAACGTTTGTGGTGTGATTCAGCGCCAGGGCCGCGTAGCGGCCCGGCTACGGTGATTCAGTCACGCGGTCATTTTCGTCCCGGTCGATATTTCGAGAAACCGGACAGGTTCATTTGACGAAGAGGATATGCGGCACATACTATGTGAGGCGAGGCGTGAAGAAGGCACTAGGCAGATGGAATGTCGTTGAGTTTTTTTGTCAAGGTGATTCTGATTTTGATTCGACGCGCGGGGCGGAGCGCGATGTTGTCAAGGAGATTCTGTGATGCGGGTTGAACGGGAATTGATGCGGGGGGCTGGGCCAGCGGCGGTGTTGAAGCTGCTGGAGGTTCGCGGGGAGATGTACGGGTATGAGCTGGTGGAGGCGGTGAGCAAGCAGTCGGAGGGGGTGCTGGCGATGGGGCAGAGCACGCTGTATCCGCTGCTGTACAACCTGGAGGCGAAGGGACTGATCAAGTCGAGGTGGAAATCGGGGAAGGCGCAGCGGGACCGGAAGTATTACTCGCTGACGGCGAAGGGGAAGACGCGGTTGGCGAAGGAGGAGGCGCAGTGGAACGCGCTGGCTGAGGCGATGCGCGGACTGGGCGTGGTCAGCGGAGCGAAGCGGGTGCGACTGGCGGGTGGCGGGGAGATTGCAGGGGGCGCGTGATGAGCGAAGCGGATGAAGAACGCAGTGATGCTCGGACGGATCATCGGGGAGGGAATGCGCCTGACAACACAAGCGAACAGATCGCAGTTGTGCGTGCCTATCGGTGGAATGAATTTCCGACGGTGTGGGCGATGGGGCGGGGCGTGCGGAATTTCTTTGCGCGGCAGCGGGCAGCGCGAAGGGTGATTGCAAGGGCGGGATTGCCAGCGGAAGTTGCGAAGCTGATTGACCGAGTGGTGCGGAGGACGCGATTGTGGTCGGGGGAGCGGGTGGAAGTGGCGCGGGAGTTGATCGCGCATTTTGAGGATGGGATGGAGGCAGAGCGAAGCGCGCAGGAGATGATTGTAAGCTTCGGGAAGCAGCGAATGGCGGCGAAACTTTTGAGGCGGGCGGCGAAAAGGAATCGAGCTCTTCCGTGGCGGATGCATGCGATGTTCTGGCGGTGCATGCGGTGGGTGTTTGCAGGGATGGGGTTTATTTACATTGCGTTGACGGTGCGATTGTTTGTCGGGAAGCCGGTGGTGAGCCATGATTATCTGGCGGATCTAACAAAGGAGGCGCGAAGCGTGCCGGAGGGAGAGCGGGCGTGGCCGGTGTATCGGGAGGCGATGATCCGTTTGAAGCCGGTGATGGATGAGATTCGGAAGGACACGGACATGAAGAATCTTCCGAAGCAGGAGGTTGATGCGTTGTTTGCGGCGCATGCGGAAGATCTGGCACTGGCGCGAAAAGCGGCGGGAATGAAGGGGCTAGGGTATGAAGTCAGCAATTCGATTCATGAGGAGGACAGGGTGTTGTGGCCTGATTACAGCAAAGGATACTGGTCGGAAGAGTTTGAGGAAGCGGCGAAGGGGTCGCTGTTCACGATTCTGCTGCCTTATCTCGGGGACATGCGGATACTGGCGATGACGCTCAGGATGGATGCGTTGCGTGCGGCTGAGGCAGGAGACGCGGAACGAGTCATGTTAGATGTTGAGGCCATGCTGGGAATTGCAATGCACGTGCGGGAAACGCCGGTGTTTATTTCGGATCTGGTGAGCGTGGCGGTGGTTTTCGCGGACGTTCAACTGGTGCAGGAGTTGGTTCAGAAGCATGCGAAGTTGTTCAGTGATATGCAACTGCGTGACATGGCGCATGAGCTTGGCGCATGGGATGACGAAGCGCTTCGGGTGCGGTTTGAATCGGAGCGGGCGGGGTACATGGACATGATTCAACGGATGTACAGCGATGATGGGAATGGGGATGGGCACATGACGATCGAGGGGTATCGATTCTTATTTTCTGCCACAGCCATATCCCGCTTCACCGAAAACAGAAGCTCGGCAGATCAACAGGTCTATGTGTATACGAACCTGATTCCGGGTGCGAATGCGCTGGAATGTGCAGCGGTGCCAGCCATGATGGCTCTTGTGCCGAGCAGACGGGAAGCGGTTCGCGAATATGAAGAACTCCTGGGAATGGTGCTTGCGGATACGGCGCGGCCGAGGTGGAAGCGAGATTCGAGAGTCGATTCGTTATTAGGAAGTTGGATGGCATCGCCGATTGAGAAAATTCGACACATGCCGGCGTCGTTCATGTTTCCTGCGTTCGAGAACGAAGTCTATCAACAGGACAACAATTTTATGGCACGTGACGCGATGCTGACGGGGATTGCGCTGGAGTTGTATCGGCGCAGGCATGGGGAGTGGCCGACGACACTTGATGCGTTGGCGCCGGAGCTGATGCCGAAGGTTCCGGTGGATCGATACAACGGGAAGGCGATGAGGTATGTGCTGCGAGAAGGGAAGGTTGTGTTGTATAGCGTGGGCGCGGATGGGGATGATGACGGCGGGAAGCCGGGAGTCGATCGGCGCGGGATTGAGGATCGAGATCGAGCGAGATGGGATGCTGAGTGGGATGGGGATATTGTTTTGTGGGAACATTAAATCTCATTCGAGCGAGTGTTGTGCGGTTGCATACGAAATGCAACCATCAGAGGAATAGGCCTCTTCGGCGCCTCTTCCTCCGGCACCTCCATCTCCATTGAGCGAAGATGAACAATGGAACATAAGAGTCATACATGATGATTGCTGTGTGGTGAGTCCACTCACGTGCCCGCCCTCACCCCAACCCCTCTCCCAGGGGGAGAGGGGCTTTAGTCGTTGTGCAACTGACGGAGGCGAGGAGAGAGG
>DASZQE010000155.1:0-4915 GCA_035550175.1 Phycisphaerales bacterium
AAAGAGGATCGACCGGATTCGGGCACGGCGTGGCAGTGCCACACGTCAAGCACACATCGATCAAGAAGATGGCTGTGGCGGTTGGGGTGAGCAGGCAGGGTGTGGATTTCAACGCGCTGGACCGCCAGCCGGTGTATTCAATCTTTCTGCTTCTGAGCCCCGACGACAAACCTGAGGATCATCTGGACGCCATGGAGGTGATCTTCGGAAACCTGAGCCAGGAATCGTTCCGGAGATTTTTACGGCAAGCCGCGACGCAGGAAGACATTGTGACACTGCTGGAAGAAGCGGACGCCAAGGCACCGGCGCGGTGAAGGGAATCCGCCCCTGACTCCTGAGAATCAGCGAACCTCGCTGGATTGATGTGAACTTGGTACGCTGTCGAACCAATTTGTGAACCATCCGTAGATGCGGACGGCAGGAGTGTCGGTGCGTGACGAAGACATGCTCAGCGAAAGTGGAGATAGCTAATCGACTGGGGCTTCACGCGCGCCCAGCCATGCTGTTTGTGGAGACGGCATCGGGCTTCCAATCCAAGATCACGGTTCGCCGATGCGATCAGCCTGAGGAACACATCGATGGCAAGTCGATCATGCAGATGATGATGCTGGCGGCGACGCGAGGGACTGCCATTGAGATCATTGTTGAAGGTGAAGAGCAGGAAGTGCAGAAGGCCATCAAGGCATTGGTCGCACTGGTGGAACGCAAGTTTGATGAGGATTGAAGACTGCTGAGCGTCATCCAATACGTTCGGGTTTCTGTTCGCGCTGCATGAGTTGGCGAATGGCATCAGCGGGCTTAAGCCCTTCGAAAAGAATCGCATGGACCGCGGAGGCGATGGGCATATCCACGCCGACTTTTTCCGCAAGCTGGCAGATTGAACTGCAGGTCGGAACACCCTCGACCACTGAGGATGTTGATTTCAAGATTTCATCGAGCGACTTACCTCGCCCCAACTGCTCGCCACAAGATCGGTTGCGGCCTTCGGGACTGAAGCAGGTGGTGGCAAGGTCCCCCACCCCTGCGATTCCGAAGAACGTATCGGTCTGGGCACCGAGTGCGCTGCCGAGTCTGGCGATTTCCGCAAGACCGCGTGTGAGCAGGGCAGATTTGGCGTTGTATCCGACGTTGAGACCGTCGAGCATGCCGGCGGCGAGCGCAATGACATTTTTGGCTGCTGCGGCAATCTCGACGCCAACGACATCTTCAATTGTGTAGACCCGAAGCCAAAATACGCCAAAGGAGTCCTGCACGGCCAGTGCGAGCGATTGATTGCTTGAGGCTGCCACCATTGTGGCGGGCTGGTGGCGAGCGAGTTCCGCGGCGATTGTCGGGCCAGTGAGGACACAAACGCGATCGTCAGGCGGGCTTGCGCTGTTGTGTGCCTTGATGTGCTCAGCAATGATCTGAGAGGGACGAAGCAACGTCTGATTCTCGATTCCCTTTGTGACGCTGACGATCACGGCCTCCGGGGCAAGAATGGGACCGACACGAAGCCAGATGCTGCGCAAGAACTGTGTGGGAATTGAACTGATGACCAAATCGCATCCTGCCAAGGCAAGGGAAAGGTCGGTTTCCACTTCAACAGATTCATGCAGTGAGAATCCCGGAAGGCGTGGAGACGTTCGGAAAGCCTTGAGCGTGGTCAGATTCTTGGGAAACGGCCCCCAAAGGCGGCAGGGCACTCCACGGGTGCAGAGGACATCCGCCATGACCAAAGCCATTTGACCGTCGCCAATAATCGCTGCGTGTTTGAACATAGGCCGGCGAAATGCCCTTTGAGCTAAGCCTGAAGGCACGCCGGACGGATGCTAGCGTCTTTTTCGATGGAGGGACGTGATCCCGGAAATCCTCCGAACCATGTGAACTGAAAGGGCGTATGAGTGCCATCGCGTTGCTGAAACGGCGATATGCTATTGGATCATCTCTACGCTGGTTCCCGTTCAATCGCCGAACGGACGGGGATCACAAGAACCAAACGTCTTCAATCTGCTGGAGAGAGTCATGTCGGAAATGAGCTTGGCCGGGGTGAAGAACAACGCGGCAAATGATCGTGAACAGGGCGGTATGGCAGGCGGGGAAACGCAACTGGAGCGCAAGTTGTTCATTGCACTGGTCGGCGCGGTGCTGCTTATCGCTTCGGGGGTTGCACAACTGCTGGGAGTCCATCCGCACATCACGCAGATTCCCGCAGCCATTGCGGCGATCATTCTGGCAATTCCGCTTATTGCGGGTGCCGTTCGCGAGTTGATGAACGGCCGACCGACGAGCGACACGCTTGCTGCACTTGCGGTTCTGGCGGCATGCGCGATTGAGAGCTATATCGCGGCGGGGTTTCTGGCGTTCTGCTTGTGGTTCGCGAATCTTGTGCTGAGCCGGACGGCGTGGGGAGCTCAGCGAGCCATCCGCGATCTTGTGGATTTGACGCCTGATGTTGCCAGAGTGGTGGAAGAAGGACAAGAGCGAGAGGTTTCGCTTTCTGAAGTACGAGTGGGACAAATCGTGCGAGTGCGACCGGGCGAAAATCTCCCGGTTGACGGCAAGATCATTACCGGCATGAGCGACATCAATCAGGCGTCGCTCACGGGTGAAGCGGTACCTGTTGAAGCGAGCGTCGGGACTGATGTATACGCAGGCACCACCAACCTGACGGGACAAATCGACATCCAGGTTTCCGCGGTGGCCGAAGAGACAACCATCGGAAAGGTTGAGCAACTCATCCGTGAAGCCGAATCAACACGCACCAAGCGACAGGAACTTATCGAACAACTGGCTTCCTATTACGTTCCTGTAGTGCTCATGGTTGCTGGGCTCGTGCTGTTCTTCACCTCGAAGAGCAGCGATCCGATCATCAAGGGGCAAGCTGCGGAGCGTGCGATTACGGTGCTGGTCGTCACATGCCCGGGCGCATTGCTTATCGCACATCCCACCGCAATGGTCGCGGCCTTCGCAGCAGCGGCGCGGCTTGGGATCATGATCAAACAGACGAAGACGCTTGAAGCAGCTGCTGACATTGACACGGTTGTGCTGGACAAGACCGGCACGCTGACCACAGGGCGATTCGCGGTCAGCCGACTGGCGCCTGCGGAAGGCACTGACGGAGCGAAACTGCTGCAGGCCGCGGCAAATGCGGAGCAGTCATCAAATCACCCGCTGGCCAAATCGATCCTTGAAACGGCACGACAGGCACGAATCATTCCGGGAACGATCACGGATTACAAAGAAATTCACGGCCGAGGTGTTACAGCGAAATCCGCAGCTGGAGAAGTTGCGGCGGGACGGGCGAACTGGGTTGCGGAACTCAATCCATCGGCTGCGGCGCAGGTTGCAGAGATTGAATCGAGGATCGAAGGCATGTCGAGCGTCCACGTCATTGAAAACGGGCGATACCTGGGGGCAGTCGGACTTGAAGACAAGCTGCGACGGAATGCTGCTGACGTTGTGCTGCAGATGCGTCAACTCGGCGTGCGAAAGATCTGCATTTTCACGGGCGACCGCCTGGCGGTTGCGAAGCGCGTCGGGCTTTCGGTTGGAGTGGATGCAATTGAAGCCGAATGTCTTCCGGAAGAAAAGCACGAAGAATTGAAGTATCTGCTTCGCAAAGGACACCGCACGATGGTGGTCGGCGACGGCATTAATGACGGACCGATTCTCGCTTCGGCGGATGTCGGCGTGGCCATGGGGTTGAGCGGATCGGACATTGCGACGAATTCCGCAGGCGTAGCACTGATGAATGACGACCTGCGGCATATCCCATTCCTGCTTGAACTCGCGAGAAAGACTCGCGGTGTAATCGCACTGAACATTTTTCTTTCAATTCTTCTTGCGCTGGCAGGACTGGCATTGGCGGCTACGGGGTACATCAACGTGCTGCTCGCGCCGCTGTGGTATGCAGTGGGCTACGCAGTGGTGTTGATGATCAGCGCCAGGCTGGTGCGATTCGGCGAGAATTTCATGTCGATGGAAGAAGCTCGGCGCCGAGATGAAGCGAGCGTTGCGATCAAGCCCGTGCGATCAGCCGGCACGATCCCGGGAACGCAGCCATCCTGACCTTCGGCTATTGATTTCGCGCGTTTTGGCCGGGATTCGTGTCATTTCCACGATGTACAAATCAACCCACATCGCAAAAATTGGAAATCAGGCGAATGCTTTCCCAATAGTTCGACGGCAGCGCCTCATCCTGAATCGGGAGACTCACACATGCACATGCTCGCAGACAGCATCGACAAAATCCTGGACAAGGACACGTTCATTCCCATTTTTGTGCTGGGAAGCGGAATGTTCGTCATGATCGTCTGGATCGTGTTTTCATCAATCCGGAGCATTGTTGTCGGTCGTGCCCGGGAAGTGACCCGACGCGAAATTGCTGCGTATGTTGCTGAGGGGTCACTTGATCCGGACAAGGCTGTGGCGATTCTGAATGCTGGCAAGACGACGGACGATGATTCAAAAAAATGCTGCATGTGATATCAGGAGATCGCCATGTTGACTCTCGCAAGCGATGCTGAAATGTTTGTACCCCTCGTCACAGGGCTGGTGTTCATTACGTGGATTCTTGCTGCGGCCGTGAAGAATATCTTGGTGAATCGTGCTCGTGAGAACACGCGACGCGATGTTGCGGCATATGTTGCGGAAGGCACGATAGACGCTGACAAAGCGATCGCCATTCTCAACGCAGGCGCAACAATCAACCGTCCGTAATTCCACGAACTCTGCGCGACGCTCATTCACGCGACCGTTACGCTCTTGTCAAGGTACACATCCTGAATGGCGTTGAGCAGTTTCACGCCTTCGGGCATGGGGCGTTGGAATGCCTTACGGCCGGAAATGAGTCCCATTCCGCCGGCGCGCTTGTTGATGACAGCTGTCTTGACGGCCTCAGCGAAATCGTTTTCGCCGGATGCACCGCCGCTGT
>DASZQE010000156.1:0-2485 GCA_035550175.1 Phycisphaerales bacterium
TGATCCTGTGCTGCAACTGGATGTGCCGCTCAAGACGAATTCATGGTCCGGAATTGTTATTCATCATCTGGGAGAACCCGCGGGTGATCCGGAATCCATCAATCAACGGCACAAATCGCTGGGTTTTGACGGACTTGCGTACCATTTTCTGATCGGAAACGGCAACGGACTAGGCGACGGCGTGGTGCATGTCGGATACCGGTGGGTTGAGCAGAAACCGGGTTTGAAACTGAATGCCAAGGGTGTTTCGGACAGCGATCACCTGATTCATATCTGCCTGATCGGAAACGGCGACCGGCACGAATTCACGACGCGACAAGTGGCGACGCTGACCAATCTTGTGCAAAGGTTGCAGCGAAGCCTGCACATTCCGGCGGGGCGCGTGATGCTGATGCGGGATTTGTCGCCGAATGTGACCAGTCCGGGTCGGTTTTTTGACGAGGCCACGCTGGCGGCGCACCTGCTTGCCAATCCGTAAAATTACGGTTCAAACGTGAATCGATAGATTTTGAACAGCGAGTCGAATGCGTTAGAAATCGACGCTTGAAATATGTGACTTTGAGCGGGAACGGATGCAAAAATCGGTCGATTATTGCCCGGTGGAACGGCGGCCAGTACGCTTACGGACTTGAGCCGGAAGCACGATCGGTTGGGATTCGCGCGGGAAGTGCGCGAGGTGAATAGCGGTCGCTCAGACTGCAGTTCACACATGTGTGGGATTGATGCAGAACCGGACGTGCAAAGGTCGGTGTGCAGCGTGTGCAATTGATTGCAGGTGAATGTTGAGTCGAACGCCAAGCCATATCGAGAAGACGGATCGGAAGGAGATCGCGGGGTATCGCGTGCTCTGGAAGATCGGCGAAGGCGCCGCGTCCGAGCTGTACGCAGTGACGGACCCGAAGACAAAGCAGGTGTGGGCGCTGAAGCACGTGGTGCGCAACACGGAAAAGGATGACCGTTTCATCGAGCAGACGGAGCAGGAGTACGTGGTCGGGTCGAAGATGAACCATCCGAACATCCGGGCGGTCCACACGATCATCCGTCACCGAAAGATGTTCAGGATTCATGCGGTGTCGCTGATCATGGAACTTGTGGATGCGATGCCGCTGGATCATCATCCGCCGAAGAGCCTTGCGGACAGCGTGAAGATTTTTTCGCAGGTCGCACATGGTCTAGCGCACATGCACAGCAAGGGGTACGTGCATGCGGACATGAAGCCGAACAATCTGCTGGTGACGGAACACAATGAGGTGAAGATCATTGATCTTGGGCAGGGGTGCGAAATCGGCACTGTGAAGAAGCGGATTCAGGGAACGCCGGGCTACATGGCGCCAGAACAGGCGCATCGGCAGACGATCACGCCGCAGACGGACATGTACAACTTCGGCGCGACGATGTACTGGGTGCTGTGCAGGGAGAACATACCGACGGCGCTTCCGCCGAAGGATGATCGTGACGGGCTGTATTCAGGCGCACTGGATGCTGAGCAGATCGAGCGGCCGGTGCCGCCGTGCGATCGTGATCCGAAGATTCATCCGCTTTTGTCGAAGCAGATCATGGATTGCGTGGAGATTGATCCGAAGGCAAGGCCGGAGAGCATGGAGGCGGTGGCGAACCGGCTGGACATGATTGCTGAGCTGCTGACGAGCAAAGGCTAGGCATTCGCCGCTGCGCGTGTTTTGGATTTGGGGCTACGGCTGCAGGCGTTTCGAGCGCGATCTTCATGCGTTGCTGCGCAGAGGAGGAACGCTTCGCTTCCCTCCTCTGTAACTCCACCTTTGGAGAAGAGAGAAAGATCAGTTGAGACTTGGGACCACTTGCTGTGAATCAGCGCCAGGGCCGCGTAGCGGCCCGGCTAATCGTTGTGAATGAGCGGATGTATTTGCAGGGCTATTGGGTTCACCCACCCCCACGCCCCCTCCCTCAGAGGGAGGGGGTGACGGAGCCGCATTCGGGGCAGTGGGTGTGGGGGATGTTCGAGGCGCGGAGGTTGTAGGCGCATTTGATGCAGAGGCCGCGACGGGTGCGGAGGAGGCGACGAGGGTTGAGAAAGCGATTGATTGACGAGCGGAAGGTGATCAAGATGCAGGAAAGGAATGCATAGAACAATGTGTTTGTAATGAAACCACAGATATGCGGATGAGCGGGAAGTGAGTTGAAGGGGGCATGAAAAATGCGTGATGCCCAATCAGGGAGGATCAAAGCGCCAGAGACAGACTGCTCGACATGGAAATACGTTTCGGTGGTCGCGCAGAATGACAGGGAACGGCACGGCCAACCGTATTCGTAACAGAATTCAGACCAGAAACGATCGCGAATCACGGGGTCATCGTCCACGGCCGTGGTCTTCGTGCAAGTGATGGTGAGCACACTCATGAAAGGGTTGCTGTACGGGACGATGGACGTGACGTTGCACGAAGGCCAATCGGCGGGCGTCAATTGCTGACGGAGCAGTGCGGCGTGAGGGCCGGTGATCGGGTCGTTG
>DASZQE010000157.1:0-4073 GCA_035550175.1 Phycisphaerales bacterium
CGTCATCTACAACAGCGCGCGGATCGCGTTGGCGGAACGATCGCACGAGCTGGCGACGATGCGCGTGCTCGGCTTCACACGGGTGGAATGCTCGATGGTGCTGCTGGGCGAGCTTGGGTTGCTGACCATCGCGGCGCTGGCGCCGGGGATGCTGCTTGGATCAGGGTTTGCAGCGATCATCACGGCGGTCATCGGCGGCGAGACCGTGCGCATTCCATATGTGATCTCCCCCGGCACATACGGGTTCGCGGCCGTGGTGGTCTTGACCGCTGCGATTGTTTCCGGAATGATCGTCCGTCGGCGCGTAGATCGGCTGGACCTTGTTGAAGTCCTGAAGACGAAAGCGTGATCCTGGGTGAGTCGAATCCTTCGAAGAATCGCATTGATTGTTGTCGCCCTCGGCCTCGTGGGCCTGCTGACGTATTTGTTCTGGCCGAGGCCTGTTGCCGTGGACATGGCTACCGCGGACGTCGGCACGTTGCGCGTGACGATCAATGAAGACGGCAAGACGAGAATCAGAGACAAGTATGTGATCTCCGCGCCGCTTGCAGGCAGGCTTTCGCGGGTCAAGGTGAAGGAAGGCGACGAAGTCAAGGCGAACGAAACGATCGTGGCGACGATTTCGCCTGAGGAGCCGACGCTGCTCGATCCGCGGGCAAGGGCCGAGGCCCAGGCGAGAGTGGATGCTGCACAATCAACGCTGGAACGCACGCAGGCGGATATTGCGAAGAATCAGGCCTCGCTGGACATCGCGAAATTGGAATCGGAACGCACGCAGAAGGCGTTCGCCGGCGGCGCTGCAACTCGGCAGGAGCTGGATCGGGCCATGGCCACACAGACCATGCGGGAACAGGAATGGCGATCCGCACAGCTTTCGCAGAACGTTGCGAAATATGAATTGGAGATGGCTCAGGCAGCGATGCTGCAGTTTGATGAGCACGGAAATTCAGCCAACGCACAGCTTGAGGTGCGCTCGCCGATCACGGGCAAGGTGCTGCGAGTGTTGCAGGAAAGCGCGGCGGTGGTGCAGGCCGGCGCTGCGATCGCCGAAGTCGGCGATCCAGCGGATTTGGAGGTGGTGGTCGATGTGCTTTCACGCGATGCGGTGTCGGTCGAACTTGGCGCTTCGGTGACCATGGAACGGTGGGGGGGCGATGTGCCGCTGAATGGCCGGGTCCGTCGCATCGAGCCCTCAGCGTTTACAAAAGTGTCTTCACTGGGCGTTGAAGAGCAGCGAGTGAATGTGTTGATTGACCTCGTGGACTCGCCTGATTCACGAAAAGAACTGGGCGACGGCTATCGCGTGGACGCGCGGATTCTTGAATGGGAAGCAGCGGATGCATTGAAAATCCCCGCAGGCGCTCTCTTTCGGGAAGGAGGCGCGTGGGCGGTGTATTGTGTCGAGAATCATCGCGCCAATCTGCGGAAAATCGAAGTCGGCAAGCGGAGCGACACCGAAGTTCAGGTCCTTTCGGGATTGAACCGAGGTGATCGCGTGATCATCTATCCCAGTGATCGTGTGGTTGATGGCGTGCGCGTGATGGACACCGCAAAGCCGCAGTTGTGAGAAGCAAGAGGCGGGAACCGCGTCTGAGAAGTTGATTCGCCTGCCTTCACTGACGCCAAAGCCGCTGGTGGAACTCGAATCCACAACCTCCAGATTACAAATCCGACGGAGAATGCAAAATCCTTCGAGAAAAACGGGGATTCGCGAAAGTCTGCAGCGCATTTGCAGCGCGCCGGAGCGAAAACCGATGGATTGGATGAAGTGGTTTCGGCTTGGCCGACGTTGCCAGAAGCGATCCGGGCGGGAATCTTGGCAATGGTTAGAGCAAGTGGTTGAAGCCTAGGGTCTGAAAGGTACTTCGGTTGCCATCCGCCCCCCATGCGGAACTATGTGAGTCGCAGCGGTCTGAAACACAGTTAGTTAGGTCGCCTGATTGCGTTACCTGCCGTCATTTCAGGGCGGTATTCACTGAATCGCAGTGAATTCGCGCGGTTTCTGATTCTTCAAAACCCGTGAAAAAGTGTGTGCGGCTGCTGTCCGGTCTGCGGCTCTGGGATAGGAAGGAATTTGCTCCCCCTTCCCGTTCGGAACGATCGGCTGCTAGTGAAAGTCCCTCGATTTCACCAGTAATTCGGTCATGTCTGAATCCATGCTTCCGATCCGTTCAGTCAGAACGTGAACCACCGCCCCTTGTCTTTCTACGGTGCCTTGGGCTATGACGATCAATCCGTGCCGTGCAGCGCGCCGGAACCGATCGTAGATGTGCGGTTTGATGATGAGGTTGGCGATGCCGGTTTCGTCTTCAAGCGTCATGAAGATCACGCCGGAGGCTGTGGCGGGACGCTGCCGCACCAGCACCAACCCCGCCACCGCAATCTTCCGCCCTTGCGGCCATCGGGCTTCATCGCTCAATTCGATTGCGGCAGTCACGCGACTGGCCGTGAGCTTTGCGCGGAGAAATGACAACGGATGGGCCTTGAGCGACAGCCCGACCGCTGCATAGTCATCAATGACCTTGCTCGGCTCGCTGACACCCGGAAGATGGGATTCTTCAACTTCTGACATGACATCCGCCTGCTCCGTTTCAAACATCGGCAGTCGTTCATCACGCAGCAGGCGGATTTGCCAGAGGGCTTGCTGCCGATCCAAGCCCATCGACCGAAAGGCATCCGCACGGGCGAGTGCGCGCAAGGATGTCACCATAATCCCAGCCTTCCGAGCAAGCAAGGCAATTGCACGGTGCGGGCCATGAACAGCAACAGACTCAACGATCTTATTTGCTTCGACCTCCCGCAAGCCTTTCACAAGTCGCATACCAAGCCTGAGCGAAACCTGGCGATCGATCGAGTGTTCAAGCGTGCAATCCCACCTTGAGTAGTTCACATCCACCGGCCTGACTTCAACGCCGTGGTCGATGGCATCCCGGACAATTTGAGCCGGGGCGTAGAACCCCATCGGCTGACTGTTCAGGAGCGCAGCGGCGAATGCTGCGGGGTAGTGATGCTTCAGCCATGAGGACACGTATACGATGAGCGCAAAGCTGGCCGCATGGGATTCGGGGAAACCGTACTCGCTGAACCCCTTGAGCTGGTTGAAACAGCGTTCCGCGAAATCACGCTCATACCCGCGCGCCATCATTCCGCCGACAAACTTCGATTCAAACGCCAGAAACTTGTCGCCCTTGCGCTTCCATGCCGCCATTGCGCGGCGCAACTGGTCTGCTTCGCCTGCCGTGAACCCGGCGGCAACGATGGCCAGCGCCATCGCCTGCTCCTGAAACAGCGGCACACCCAGTGTTCGGTCCAGCACACGTTTCACTTCCGGCGTGGGATAGGACACAGGTTCATCGCCGTTGCGCCTGCGAAGGTAGGGATGCACCATGTCCCCCTGAATCGGCCCCGGCCGCACTATGGCGACTTCAATCACGAGGTCATAGAAACACCTCGGCCTGAGCCGGGGGAGCATGGTCATCTGAGCGCGAGATTCAATCTGAAACACACCGATCGTGTCCGCCTTGCAGATCATGTCATAGACCTTTGGATCTTCCGCAGGAACACTCGCCAGCGTGAGCGATCGCTCGTGATTCTGCTCCACGAGTTCAAACGCCTTGCGCACACAGGTCAGCATGCCGAGGCCCAGCACATCGACCTTGAGCATGCCCATCGCATCCACATCATCCTTATCCCACTCGATGACGGTGCGATCAGGCATGGCAGCATTCTCAACCGGCACCATCTCGCACAAGGCCCCGCGCGTGATGACGAACCCGCCCACATGCTGAGAGAGATGTCGGGGATACCCCACAATCTCATTCGCCAGTCGCATGACCAGTTGCAGTGTGCGTTCGGTCGGGTCAAGTCCCATCGCGCGCAACGCCCCCCCTCGATTCACTCGATCAGACCACCAATCCACGTCCTTCGCCAAGCGGTCCACACAATCGAGCGATAACCCCAACGCCTTGCCGACATCACGGATCGCGCTTCGGCCACGATAGGTGATGACCTCTGCGGTCAGCGCGGCACGGTCGCGCCCGTACTTGGCATAGATGTACTGAATGACCTCTTCC
>DASZQE010000158.1:0-4185 GCA_035550175.1 Phycisphaerales bacterium
AGGCGCAGGAGGCGCTTGAGCGGCATCTGACAACGCTCCAGCGATCACTTGAAAACCACGGGCTGAACGTGGAGCGATTGACCGTGAGCACATCCGGAACATCCGGCAGTCACATGGGATTCGGACAAGGTGACCAGCAGCAATCCGGTTCCGATTTGAAGCAGGATGCGAACGCCGGGCAGGGGCAGAGTCGCGGGCGCGGCGGACAGCAGGATGGGCAGCAGAGCTTTGCCCAGCAGGAGCAACAGCAGCGTGAACAGCAGCAGCGAGAGAATTCCAAAATCCTGAATTCGAACGCGCGTTCAGCGGCCACGAGACGGAATCGGCCGGAATTGGCGAGAACGAACTGAAGCGGAGAACTTCATCATGACCAGTGTCCAAGGCACAAATTCAAATCTCGGAACGACCACCAACACGGCTGCGGGCGACCGCTTCAGCGATCTTTCGTCTGAAGACTTCATCAAGATCATTTTCACCGAGCTTTCGAATCAGGATCCGTTTCAACCCAACGATTCGCAGGCGTTGCTGCAGCAACTCAACTCGATCCGTTCGATTGAATCGGACATTCAACTGACGGATCAGTTGAAGACGCTGGTGACTCAGAACCAGCTTGCGTCATCGAGTGCGATGATCGGCAAGTCGGTGATCGGCTTGACCGACGACGGCACTCGCGTCGGGGGAATGGTGCAATCCGTGCAGCGGCAGGATGACAAGGTTTCGCTGATTCTCGACACCGGATGGACGGTGCCGGCGGAGAACGTCGAACAGTTGTTCGAGACGTCTCCTGAAGAAGATGCACCCACCACCTGACGATTTCGCGGCGCATGGCGATGTGCTGAACGCTCACCATCAGGGAGTATCACATGAACTTCAATGCCTTAAACATGTTGAAGCAACTGCCGGGCGTTTCTCGATCCGGACATTCCGTGAACAGGCCGCAGACGAATGTTTTTGCGGGTCGGACTGAGGCACAGGAGTTGCGCGGTTCAGATGATCGACGGCGCGGCGAGTTTTCCTCGGTGGATGTTGTCGATCTCGCGCAACGAATCGGGTTGCCTGATGATGCGATCAAAGCGCTGAGCACGCACTCTGAAAGCGACGGCGTGGCGCAGGGCACGTTCAATGCGACGCATGGCGAAGCGATGTCCAGGCACGGCCGCTTTCACCAGATGATCGAGCAGATCGCCAAGCAATTGGGAGTTGATCCGCGCGATTTGATGCGGCAGATTCGTCAGCGATTCTCAGGGAATGGACATGCAGGCGGACAGGACACCACGCCGGTGCAACTGCCGACTCCCGTTGAAGTGCCCGATTCCGGCGCATCCGATGAAAGCGATTCCACCACTGATTCCGCAAGCACGCCGGTTGAGGATGCGCCTGGTGATTCAGATCAAGGTTCCGCAGGTCAAACAGATTCAACCACAGGCACAGACGGGGCAACCGTTCCGGATGACACGAACCAATCGACAGGCGATGCTGCCAACACGGGCGCGACCAGCGGCAATTCCAGCAATGGCTCTGCGACATCCAGCTCGAATATCGATGTCAGCAATCTGCAGCACGTCACGGGCACAGGCCAGACCGTCGTGCTCGACAATCAGTCAAACAAACTGGTCTCCGGCATTTCCGTCAATGGCGTGCCGAACGGCATCATGGTCAACAACAACCAGACCTCGAACAACGTGGTTGTTGATGGATTCAGCGCGACGAACGTGACCGAGTACGGCATGTACCTCGGCGACGTGAACAACTGGACGATTCGCAACGTCACGCTTTCTCAGGGTGAAGGCGCGTATCAGCATGGGCTCAGAGTTGCGCAGGGCACGAACCTGACCATGAGCAACGTGAGCATTGACACGACCAAGGGCGGCAAGAGCAGCTTGTGGCTTCTGGATGTGGACAATGCGAATCTTGACGGCTTGACGATCAAGGGCGGCGCCATTCGTTTCGGCGCCAGGCCGGGCGACAATCTCGGATCCCCCACGCCAACCAACATCACGCTGAGTAATTCAACGATCATCAAGACCGGCGGCGGAGATAGTGAAGCGATCCACGTTTGGCCGGGCTCGGACAGCATTCACCTGGAAAATCTCGACATCACGCTGACGACCAGCGAGAACTGGCTGAGCATTGATTCGCGCAATGTGACGAACATCACCTGGTCGAATGTGCGCGTGAACGGCCAATTGGTCACGGGATTTGATGGCGTCAACCTCGGCGGCATGACGGAAGAGGAAGCGCTCGCCAAGGGTATTCACGCGGAGTGATATCGGACATTCGTCGTCGGCACCCAGACGAACAGCGATTGTTCGCTGCGATTGATGTTTCGTGGCTCGCGCTTTGCTGACAGTATTCGCACATGACCATTGACGGCACACAACTTCTGCGATTTCTCGAGCCGCCGGTGCGGCAGAGCGGCGCAAATGGCGCAACAGGCGCATTTCGTGCGCCGCTCGATGCGCAAGGGTTTTCCTCGTTGCTCGAACAGGCCGGACGCGGAGCATTGCAAAGCGGGGAGCCGGTCGCGGTGCCGGGGACGTTCGGCCAGGCACTGAGTGCGGAAGATCAGCAGAAGTTGTCCCGAGCAGCGGACACCGCTCAGGCGATGGGGGCACGGCGGGCCTTGGTGCAGTTGAACGGAAAGTCGATGATGCTTGACGTTCAAAGCAGAACAATTGAGAACGAGGCGGATGGCGGAGGAATTCGCGGGCAGCGCGTTGATGCTGTGATCAACGCGGATGAATCGCCTGGAACCTCAGAAGAAATCAACGGCAAGAATCTGCTGGCTTCGCTGGGAAGCACGGGTTTTGCAGTGAGGTCAAAGCTGATTCCAACGTAGAGGCGAGAGTGGCGCCGGGGCGGGACGATTCGTGATCGACATTCAGACAGGAGCATTTCGCGATGGCATCGACAACAGCATTGTTCACAGGATTGTCCGGGTTGGCTGCAAACGCCAAGCGGCTGGACGTCATCGGTAACAACATCGCCAACGTCAACACTCCGGCGTTCAAGAGCAACCGGATGGATTTTGCCCCCACTTTCAGCAGGACGTTTTCGCTCGGCACCGCGCCCGGTGACACAACCGGCGGAACAAACCCCGGCCAGGTCGGATTGGGCGTGTCGATTTCAGGCACGCAGCGGAACTTCGCCAACGGCGCAATCAGCTCCACCGGAGTGGCGACAGACGTAGCGATTGAAGGCGACGGATTCTTCATCGTGAATGAAGGGGGCGAGCAACTGTACACTCGCGCTGGCGCATTTCAGCGCAACGAAAACAACGATCTGGTGACCATTTCCGGCGGCAAAGTGCTCGGATTCGGCGTGGATGACCAGTTTCAAGTGATTGAAGGCAATCTTCAGGAAATCAATATTCCAGTCGGCACGCTGACGCTGGCAGAAGCAACTCGGAACGTTGTCTTCAATGGAAACCTCAATTCATCGGGAGAGGTGGCAACGACCGGCTCGACGCATGTGAATCGCGCGTTCTACACCGATGCGGGATTGACGACCGTTCTGGCCAACTCCGCGCTGGATCTGACTCAAGCGGGAAATGATCTGTATATCGATGATGGGGCGGGCGGCTCAAGCCTGGCCATTGAAGGCGGAGCAGGCACGATCATCACCATATCCGGCGTTGAGAAAGGCGGGAAAGATATCGGCACGCACAGTTTTGCTTTCAGCAGCACTGCGGTTGCAGGCGTGGATGATTTCGGTACTTCTCTTGATGATTACATGGATTTCCTGAACAACATTCTGGGACTGGATAACACCACCATCAGCGGTGAAAGTCTCGGCGGTGATGTCTCGTTTTCAAACGGCGTGATCACCATCACGGGCAATGAAGGCACCGTTCAGAATCTTGACATCGACACCGGTGACATCGTCGCTACGAACAATGGCGCAGGGATCAGCAGCCCGTTTGTGATGAGCCGAACGGGAACCTCGGATGGGGAAAGCGTGCGGACGAGTTTCGTGGTGTACGACTCGCTCGGAACCCCGCTGACCGTGGACCTGACGATGACACTGCAGGAAACGGTTGACGGCGAAGGAACCATCTGGCAATTCATCGCTGAGTCTTCTGACAACGACAGCTTGGACCGGATCGTCGGTTTGGGTGTGTTGAACTTCGATCAGGACGGCAATTTCGTGTCTGCTTCAAATGATGCATTCTCACTCACGAGAACC
>DASZQE010000159.1:0-2494 GCA_035550175.1 Phycisphaerales bacterium
AGGCCATGAATGGAAGCTCCGCGAGGAGATTGGCGCGGATGGTTTTTTCGTAGACCACGAGGCCCGAAGCGACATTGAGAAGCACGTCGAGCACACCATCGAGCGCGAGGAACGCCTCCGGGAGCGCGAGCCGGCGATTGGCGGAATCATCGAGCGTGCGCTCGAACCATTGCGTGGCGGCGGTGTGGAACGGATTTTGCGCGAGAGAGATGACGAAGCGGGCCATGCCTGCTGCGCGTTCACAACGCATGGGGTTGCGCTTGTAGGGCATGGCGGATGAGCCGATCTGCGAAGTTTCAAACGGCTCTTCGATTTCCTTGCGGTTGGCAAGGAGGCGGATGTCGTTGGTGAATTTGCATGCTGCGGCAGCGACAACCGCGAGGGATGAAAGGATTTGCGCATCGACGAGGCGCGGATAGGTCTGGCCTGTGACCGCAAAGAATGGCGATTCATCGGAGGCATCAATAAGGGAGGATTCGTGATGCGAAGTGAAGTCGAGCTTCTGCGCGACAAGCGCTTCCATCTGATCGACTTTGCGTTCATCGCCGTTGAAGAGCGAGAGGAAGGATGCCTGTGTTCCGGTGGCGCCCTTGAAGCCGCGGAATCGGATGGAAGCGAGACGATGCTCGAGATCCGTGAGGCTGAGGAGAAAGTCGTAGGCCCACAGGGAGGCGCGCTTGCCGACGGTTGTGGGTTGCGCGGGTTGATAGTGCGTGAAGGCGAGCGTGGGAAGATCGCGGTATTCGAGTGCGAAGGAGGCGAGCGCATCCACCAGGCGTGCGAGTTTCCTGGTGAGCAGCGCAAGGGCCTCGCGCATGATGAGCAGATCGGCGTTGCAGACGATGTCCTGCGATGTTGCGCCGAGATGAATGATGGGGCGGGCAGTCGGCGCGAGGTCACCCAGCGCGTGGACGTGAGCCATCACATCGTGACGGAGCTGGGCTTCGTATTTTTCGGCGGCTGCGAAATTGATGTCTTCAAGATGGGCGCGGAGTTCCTCAACTTGCCTGGCGGAGACGGGCAGGCCGAGTTCATGCTGGGCTTCGGCGAGCGCGAGCCAGAGGCGGCGCCAGGTCGTGAATTTGTGCTGGGGCGACCAGAGGCTGCGCATGTCACGCGAGGCGTAACGGGATTCGAGCGGGGATTGATATGAAGTGGACATGAATTGGTGAAATGGGGTATGGGGCCGGAGGCGGAATTTGCGAAACGCACGGAATTGCCGTGTTTCGCTGGGGAACGCGACTATGCTCAAGAAGGCATGGTACTCGGCGGGGCGAAGGTGGTATAAACAGGGTTTCAGGGTGGCCGATGCACGGATGCGGTCGGTTGTCGAAGGTGGGCACGGAGGTTGAGCGGTCAAGCGGGCATGAAGAAGTTGTCGCACAGCACAGGCGGGGGAAAAGCGATTTCGACGGGACCGCCGAAACTGACGGCGCTTCATGAACAGCAGTTGATTTCGGCGTACAAGGCCGGCGGAAGCGATGCGCAGGCAGCGATCAGTGAATTGCTGCACGCGTATCAACGCAGGATCTTCGCGATTTGCGTGCGCATGTTGAAGCGAGAGGACGATGCGCGTGATGCCACGCAGGAGGCGATCCTGAAGGTGATTGAGGGGCTTGAGGGGTATGACGGTCGGGCAAAGTTGAGCACGTGGATCATTCGGGTCACGATGAACTGCTGCCTGAGCTTCTTGAGACGCGAAAAAATCCGCAGGCATGGCGAATTGGCGGAGGATGAGGGGCTGGGGTTCGCCAAACAGCCGTCGGGCAATGTGCCGACAAGCGGGGAACTTTCTGCGGGTCAGCGCGTCGAACAACAGGAGCAGAGATCGTTGGTTTTGAAGGCGCTGGAAACGCTGGACGGCCAGAGCCGGGCTCTGCTTGTGCTGCGAGACACGCAGGACCTGGATTATGAGGAATTGTGCGAAGTGTTCGAGGTGCCGTTGGGCACGGTGAAGTCGAGATTGTTCAGGGCGCGAGAGGCGTTACGGTCTGCGATCGAGCGAGAAGCGGGTCGGGCGGGAAGCGAAGGACAATCGACCGGATAAGGGATCATGGCGAAGAGTTTTCACGAAAATGAGTTGCTTGAGCTGGTGGAGGGGACGCTTGATCCGGCGCGCGCCAATGCAATGCGCGCGAAGCTGGCGAGCGAGCCGAGCCTGGTTCATCTTGTTGAAGGGATGACCGCGGATCGTGAGGCTTTGCGAAGCACGCCCGAGCCCGTGCTTCCGATGGATTTTGTGAATGAGATGGGGCCGAGACTGGCACGACCGATGCTGATGGAGCCGGTGCATGCGATGAAGCCGGGGCATTTCCGCAGGCAGCAGCGGCGCTTGGTGCGGCTGAGATTGTGGAAGCGTGCGGCGGTGGCCGCGGGAATCGTGCTGGTGATGGGGGTGAGCGTTGTCGTGCTGGTGAAGGAAATGCAGCGTGGCGGAAACGGCACGGAGGTCGCCGGCACGGAGAACAGCACGGACGAAACGACGGGGTTGATC